>JBGVNP010000082.1:0-15639 GCA_045125655.1 Eubacteriales bacterium
AAGTTGCAGCGTCTCAAGATGCGTGTTTATATGATGGAACGCGAGAATTATAAGACTAAGAAGCTTAAGGATAACGAGATGGTAGAAAAGATCATTAAGCTCATTATTCAGGAGGTCGAAAATGTTAATTAAGCAGATTGCACTGAAGAATTTCAGACAATATAAAGACCTCCAAGTTGTTGAGTTCTCTTGCGATAAAGAAAAGAATGTCACTGTTATTTTGGGTGACAATACCAGTGGTAAAACTACGCTTATACAGGCGTTTAATTGGTGCTTGTATGGAACAACATCTTTCAAAACGAGAGAGCTGATTAACTCCGAAACATTACAGGAAATGAGCATGTTTTCCTCTGTTGAGGTTTCTGTAGAAGTGGAATTGCAGCACGAGGACAAGCTGTATGTTATTCGCAGAACACAAGTTGTAACGAAGAACGAAGGAAATAAGCCTTCCTGTACTAGAGCAGCTTTAAAAGTAGAGTACAAAGAAGAAAGTGGCGAGATGCAGGAAGTTCCTACATTCGAGTGTCAGAATACCATAAACAAGATATTGCCTGAGGCTCTTTCTGGCTACTTCTTCTTTGACGGAGAGCATGTATCGGAGATCAATAGCAAGGGTAATGTTGTTTCTGCAGTTAGAGGATTGATGGGGTTGGAAACTATCAGCGAAGCTGTTGATCATTTCTCACCGAAAAAGACCAATTCTGTAATCAGTAAACTGCAAAAAGAATTGGATATCGGTCAGGATGAGAAGAGTGTAAGACTCAAGAAAGATCTTGATGCTGCTAAGGAAAAGCTTGCGACACTTGAGGCTCGCGAAAAACAGGTGCGAGAAGAGATCGTCTATTTTGAAGATCGTAAGAGAGAATTAACAGCATTGATTCTTGCAAATGCCGATACCAAAGCACGCCAGGAAGAAAAGACAAGAGTAGAACGCGATATAGAATTTTTGCAGAAGAACCAAGCTGATGTTGAGCAACAGATTGTTCGTGATTTTACCAGAGGCGCATACAAGTTCTTTGCCTCAGCGCTTTATTCTAAAGTATACCGCGTGATTGCTGATGCAAAGCAAGATGGCGAAGGTATCCCTAAGATGCATTATGATTCTATTGAGCATATTTTGCAGCGTGGAAAGTGTATCTGCGGTGCTGATTTGACGATGAATCAAGGCGCAGTAAATCATATTAGATTTGAACAGAGCCTGTTGCCTCCTCAGCACATCGGTACTACAATTCGAGAGTTTAAGCGTGACTGCCAGCGCTATGAAACTGAAGTTGAAAATTTCGCTGAAACCATTAGAGCTGATTATATTCGAATCAGAGAAAATGCAAATCAGTTGGATGATAAACGCGCCCACTTTACTGAATTGAGCAGATCTATTCAAGGCAATGTCGATGTTGGTAAGTACGAGCGTGATAACGAAGAAAACGATAGAGTGCTTACCGCTAAGAGAAACCTTCTTCTTGAAATCACTTCTGCAATCGGTGAGGTGAAGAATCAGATTCAGTCGCTTGAGAGTGCCATCAATGGCTTGCGTGTGTCTACCGAGAAGAACAAGAAGATTGCAGCAGCTATTGCATATGCAACTAGGATCTACGAGTGGTTCCAAGCAAGCTATGATAACTCTGAGCGCGTTGTAAAAGAAGATCTGTATGCAAGCATAAACACTCTCTTCTCTCAGATGTATCACGGTCAGCGTGTTGTAGAGATTGATGATAACTATCATATTACTCTTAAGGTTGATAGCGGAAATGGTGTGTTTGTAAATGATACTTCACCTGGACTTGATACCGTAAAGAATTTTGCTTTCATTGCCGGCATTGTAGATCTGGCTAGAACGAAAGCAAAGACTAAAGGAAATATGCCAGGCGAAATAGAGTATTCGAGCGAGCCGTATCCTATTGTTATGGATGCACCGTTCTCCAATGCTGATGAGAAGCACATTGCGAATATTTCCAGAGTGCTTCCTCAAGTTGCGGAACAGGTAATACTTGTAGTTATGAATAAGGACTGGGAGTTTGCTCAGCCCGACATGTGTGAAAAGGTTGGTATGATTTATCAGATCGTGAAGCACTCTGAGATTAAATCTTCGGTTAGGAGGGATGGCTAATGTTTACTGGTGATATTTATATTCGTGGCAAATACGCTACATATCTGAAGTATTTGAGCCAAAAAACCGAAAAGAATGACCACAAAGAAAAGGTTGCTGGAATATTCGAAAGAATGATCGATGTTTATATGACGGCAGCCATTGTAGGCGTTAATTATGGTCTCCGTCGTGAAGATGAAAATGCGAGCTCGGACACCGTTAAAATCTTTGCTGATGTCGTAAACAGAGAACAGGATAATCTTGTTTCAATCTTCAGAATTGTTATGCTTGTGGATAATACCACAGGACTTAATGCCGATGAGAAAATAGACAGGGCGTTCAAGAATCCCGATACACCTGAAAACATGAAGCTTTTCAACGCATATGTTCGTGGTGGTATAGAGTGGCTCTACGAGCAGTTTACCAGCGGAGCTACTACTCGCGATGAGTATATTGCGAAAATCTATGAGGTTGTTGAGAGCTTCAAAGAAGAGAACGGACTTTTCTAAATGGACGATATAATAGTTGATAAAATATTTGATCTTGTCAGAAGTTCTAACGGAATTAAGGCAAGTGAAATTGCTAAGCAATTAAAAATCTCCCGTAAGGAAGTTAATCAAATCCTATACGGGAGATTGGCGAAAGTATGTGTTCAGGACGAGCAGTACATGTGGTATTGTTCGTCCGAAACGCACACGAAAAAAGCAGCCTCAAGGGATTGTTTAGCAAAGATGGAAAATGCTTTTTCAAACGCAGACTTCACCGTGGAAGAGCTTGAAGCTTTTCTTAATAATGTCGAAAATTGACAGAGTTAGTACATAGGGAGTGAAAGAGGTAGGATTATGTCATATAAAGCGCAAACTATTATCGAAACAATAAAAGGTATTAATCAAACATATTACCTTCCATCGATTCAAAGAAAATTTGTATGGGATGTGCATCAGATAGAGAATTTATTCGATTCATTGATGCAAGGATATCCTATTGGAACATTTTTGTTTTGGTCTGTAGAAAAAGGTGGCGATCCTTCACATATTGACGAGTATACTTTTTATGAGTTTATTAACAACTATAATGAAAAGAATGCCTTAGAGTTTATGCAAACGAAGGTTGAAAAACCGAGTGTTAAGGAAAGAATCGTGGCAGTTTTGGACGGACAGCAAAGATTGAGCTCTTTATTTTGCGCTTTGCAGGGAAGTTATGCATTTAAAACAAATAAAAGAATCAGTCCGAATGATCCATATCCCAAGCGCGAGCTTTACCTGAACTTGTTATATCAATGCAAAAATGAAATGGATAACAAGTATCAATTCAGGTTTATTACTTCTATGGAAGCGGCTGTTAAAAATGAAGAACAGTATTGGCTTAAAGTGAAAGATGTAATTTCTTGGTCAAGCTCGCCTAACGGAAGAAGCGAAATTAAGAAAAAAGCCAAAAGTATTGTACGCGAAATTCGAGAAAACAACTATCCATCCTTAACTGAAGAGAGATATGATGACATCGAAAGCTGTATAGAGCTTTTGTGGGAGAAGTTAGTAACAGAAGATCTTATTACGTACTTTGAAATCCAAAAAGAATCTTTAGATGACATTTTGGATATTTTTGTAAGAGTTAATAGTGCAGGTACGCCACTTTCAAAGAGCGATCTTGTTTTCTCAACAATCGTAGCAAATTGGGAAGATGGAAGAGAAAAAATTGAAAATCTTTTGGAGAACTTGAATTCCAAAGGCGAGCGTTTTAGATTTGACAAGGATTTTGTTATTACACTATGCTTGGCTCTAATGGATTTACCTCAAAAGTTCCAAGTCAAAATATTTACGAGAACAAATGTTAAAAAGGTTAGTGATTCCTGGGACGACATTACTAATGCTATTTCGGATAGTGTTGATCTCTTAGTAGATTACGGATTTTGTCATGATAATTTCACTGCGTACTACATAATTATTCCGGTCGCATACTACCTTTACAAGTCAAAGAAGCGACTTTCCGATCTGACCACTGATGACAAGCATACTATTCGTATGTTCTTAATCACTGGAATGGTAAAGAAGATTTTCTCTGCAAGCGTCGAAAGTGGCTTGGCCAATATTCTTAACAAACTCAAACAGACCAACTTAGAGGGAAAAATCGAGCTCGCCTGCAAAGATCGTTTCGATTTCGATAGTCTAAAAGTTCTTGAATTTCAAGAGAAAACTCTACGTATCGAAGAAGGAGATATCGAAGAGATACTCAATTTCAAAAAAGGCCCGTTGACTTTTATGATTTTGTCACTGTTATATCCGGATTTGAAACTGGGCGAGATAAAATGGCATCAGGATCATATCCATCCGCAGTATGCTTTTGAAAGAAAGCGGCTTATTAAATATTTCGCCGAAAGAGGATTGCAGCTCGACGAAAATACACTTAAGGAGTGGATGACAAAATCCAACACGCTCGTGAATTTGCAGTTGCTTACTGGAAAGCAGAATCAAGAAAAGAGCAAGACTTCATTGACTAAATGGATTGAAACTCAATTTGATGATGAAGATAAACGCAATCGTTACTGTGAAGAGCAGTATATAGATGTTGCTGCTGGTTTTGAGTTGGAGAACTTTGATGCTTACTATACTAGAAGAAGAGCCAATATGAAAAAGCAGTTGATGAAAATTTTCAATGTTCCGATTGTTAGTGCAGAGGAAACAAGGGCTCTTGAAGAACAGCGGTCGGAGGGAGAAAGTATTATCACTCCCGATGGAAAGACGATAGCGGAAGCGGCGTTGAGTATAGTTATGGATCATCCCGAAGGACTTACTTGTAAGCAGATTTATGATGAAATCATTGCAAAAAATCTTTATGAGTTTAAGGCAGAAAATCCGGAAAGTGTTCTGAGAATAGAAATTCGTCGACGTTGTCAGAATGTTGAAATATCCAAATCCTATGAAACAAAATGGTTTAGGATTCTAAAAGAAGAGGATGGGGAAACCTATTACGGCATTACATTTAGTGATTAAAGAGAAGGATAAAGTATGGCACAGATAGATATAACAACAATCGAAAAGTTGCATAAGGATAGAAATACAGTACACGAAAAAGTATATACTACATATTCAACTTTTGATAATTACGGTAAACACTATGTTCAGATTGATACCTACGGACGAAGCGATAGAGAACAGCCAGGTAAAATCAGCCAGTCTATACAATTGGATGAAAAGTCTGCCAAGTTTCTCTTTGATCTTTTGAAGTCAGAGTATAAGTTCTGATATATGGTTGAAGTTGTAGCAGCACTTATATGGCAGGGCGATAAATTTATGATTTGCCAACGTCCTGCAAATAAAGCAAGAGGCCTCCTTTGGGAGTTCGTCGGCGGTAAGGTGGAGTCAGGCGAAACAAAGGAGCAGGCGCTCATAAGAGAGTGTAAGGAAGAATTAGATATTCTTCTTTCTGTTGGTGACGTGTTCATGGATGTTATTCACGAATATCCTGACATAACTGTACATCTGACGTTGTTCAATGCTACCATCGCCGAGGGTAAACCGCAAAAGTTGGAGCATAACGATATCCAATGGATTTCACCGAGTGAAATCCCGAACTATGCGTTCTGCCCGGCAGATAAAGAAATACTTGCAAAGATTTGCGAGGTATATAAATGAAAAATTACGAAACGGAAGTTTGTGCACGCTACGGTAATACTGAGGCGTATAGAGAACACGAGCAGAAAACAAAGAACTACACAAAGGAGAAGTGGGCAGAGGCGAACGATGGCTTGATGGCGATCTTTGCCGAGTTTGCCGCGTGCCAGGATAGTGGCATGAGCGCTGATTCTGCCGAGGCGCAGGCACTTGTCACCAAACTTCAAGCACACATAACAGCCAATTACTACACATGCACAGACGAGATCCTTGCGGGTATTGGCAAGATGTACGTTGCCGATGAAAGATTCAAAAAGAATATCGACAAGTACGGAGAGGGAACTGCGGAATTTGTGGCAGAAGGGATAAGGATATATGTTGAAAATAAATAAACGTTTTTTGATTGCTCTTCTAACGTTCACATTGCCGTTTGGATGCATCGGATGCTCGGATGGCGGTTCTGCATCCTATGATCAAATCAGCGGAGCAGAAGCCAAAGCCTTGATGGACAGCGAGAGCGGATATATCATCCTTGATGCAAGAGAACAGTATGAATACGATGAGGGGCACATCCCCGGAGCGATTCTTATTCCTTACGGCAAAATTGCCGACCGCGCTGAAAAGGAGCTTCACGACAAGGATCAGTTGATTCTCGTCTACTGCCGAAGCGGCAGAAGAAGCAAAATCGCGGCTGAGGAGCTTGTTAAGCTCGGTTATACCAATGTCAAGGAGTTCGGCGGCATCATCGATTGGCAGTATGAGATTACGAAATAAAACTCAAAAAGGAGATAAGATATGGAATATATCGCATCGAAATCAAGATATGACAACATGAAATATAACAAGTGCGGCGAAAGTGGACTGAAACTTCCCGCAGTCTCGCTTGGCCTTTGGCACAATTTTGGCGCAAAAGACAACTACGAAAATATGAAGGCGATGTGTTTTACAGCCTTCGATAACGGTATCACGCATTTCGATATTGCCAATAACTACGGCTTCCCGGACATTGGAAGCGCGGAAGCAAACTTCGGGAAAATACTCCGCGAGGAAATGAATGCCTATCGCGATGAAATGATCATCAGTACCAAGGCGGGCTATACAATGTGGCCCGGCCCTTATGGGGATTTCGGTAGCAGAAAGTATCTGCTTTCTAGTCTGGATGCAAGTCTTAAGCGCCTCGGAGTGGATTACGTTGATATATTTTATCATCACCGTCCTGATCCGAACACACCCTTGGAAGAAACAATGGGTGCTTTGGATCATGCGGTTAAGAGCGGCAAGGCACTCTATGCGGGGCTTTCCAATTACGATGGCGAAACCATGGCGCGCGCCGCGGCCATCCTTCGTGATATGCGTTGTCCGTTTGTTATCAATCAAAACCGATATTCGATCCTTGACCGCAAGGTGGAGGAAAACGGTCTGTTGGACGCGGCTCGGAATCAAGGCAAAGGCGTTATCGTTTTCAGCCCTCTTGCGCAAGGCCTTCTTACCGATCGCTATCTTGACGGAATTCCCGCGGATAGCCGCGTTCGCACAAGCGGAATTTTCTTAAAGGAAGCCAATATTACCGAGGAAAAGATCGGTAAAATCCGCGCGTTGAATGCTATCGCACGAGAGAGAGGCGAAGGGTTAGCACAAATGGCACTTGCATGGGTGTTGCGCCGTGAAGAGGTTACAAGCGTGCTTGTGGGCGCATCCAAATCGTTGCAGATATTGGATAACCTCGGTGCAATAAACTCCGCTCCGTTTACGGAAGAAGAGCTTCTTGCTATCGATGAAATTGTGTTGAATTGATTTGGCGCGAGCAAGACAACGCTGGATGCTTTGGCTCGCAGTATCGCACTTGAGGTGGCGCAGTGTGGCATCACCGATTGGGAATATGAAATCGTCAAATTATTTGAGGGAACTTATGGTTAAAGAACTCATGCACGATCCTCTCTTTCTGGCAGGGAAGTCGGAGGTCGCAACGAAAGAAGATTTGCAGGTCGCACAGGACTTGCTTGATACACTGATGACGCACAGAGAAAGCTGTGTCGGCATGGCGGCGAATATGATCGGCGTGCGCAAGCGCATCATCGCTTTCCTTGATGAGAGTGGACGAGCTCCTACGTACACCGTGATGCTCAATCCCGAGATCATCAAGAAGGACGGCGCATATGACACCGAGGAAGGCTGTCTATCGCTTCTCGGCGGCCCACGAAAATGCAAACGCTATAAGACCATCAAGGTTCAGTATCAGACCTTGGAGATGCAAACGCGCACGAAAAACTTCACCGGCTGGACGGCACAGATCATTCAGCATGAGGTGGATCATTGTAATGGTGTTTTGATTTGACACAAAAATAGGGAGAGCAACAGTGGGAACTGCTATTTATAAGAAAATAAGAGAATTGCCGCTTAATAAAGTACAACAAGCGGCAATTTGCTTGATGCAATGTGACTTGAAATTTTTATATACCATATTTATACACAGAGAATGTATTCCCCCTAATTACTATGTTGCATTAATGCCATATATGGGATTGATCATTGACGGTGTAGAAGATTGGATTAAGGTATATAACAATTCATCTAAAGTTAAACTGGAAGCTCCAGTTTTTACAGCACCTCAACAGGCGTACTATGAAGAAATGCGAAAATCTATAAAACTTTATGAAAAAGGCGCTGATTATCTTAACCAATTGCTTCAGACAAAATATCAAGAAAGCGACAGGTACTTTTCTTCTGTTTGTAAACCACTTGCAAAGCATTTAAATTTATATGACATTTATGGTGTGTTTAGTTGCAACGAAGTTCCGTGTGATAATACTATATTGGATCAATGTTTTTCTCCGTATTTTCAATTTGGTAATCCCAATGGACAACGAATACAAAGCATGGCTGAGGTGGCGGGCAAATATGTTGCAATTTTCAATGCAATAGAATCGTATTCAATAAATGAGAATTATTTCTTTTCTACAAAAGATTATGGCGGGTTTGTTAAATCGCCATTAGGACGCTCATATAATGTGAGATTTATGCTTTTCTCAATTATGTGTCAAATCAACTTTGTTGTTAAGGCGGTAAACGACCTTGTTAAAGATGAGACGCCTACAAAACTTAGGTTTTCATATTTGTTGTATTATTATCTTTGTAATATAATTTCAAGCGTGAATGATTTGTGTAAAACATCACTGGTTATTGACAACAAGTATTGCTCGGAAGAATTTAGGAATTCTATGGCACATTATAAGCTTGGTGTAGCATTGAGAGAAGCTGAGCTCAAAGATGATTCTATTTTTGGGTTATCTCAAAAGATTCTAAATGTTGAGTATTTGGTGCTGAGAAGGGCTATAATTGACGAATTAATTCAATTAAGCGGACAAATAGATGAGATTATAACGAAGAAATGAGCAAATGAGATTCGAGTTACATAATTGATTTTTATCTGGACTTTCTCTCAAACTTATGGTACTGTTGGTGTAACAAAACTGTAGGAGGTAGCGAATGAATATTGATAACAATTTAATACTCATCAAAGGCGAAGATAAAACTGCCTCCGTGACTTCTTGGAGGTTTGACCACTATAAGCCGGTTGTGTTTATTACATTCAACTGTCAAAAGGAATATCCGTATAACACCGCTTATGTTGAGTTCTTAAAGAATCCCAAAATAGTTGAACTTGATGATAGAATTGCGTTGAAAGGCGAGTCTCCGTTATCAGGTGCAAAGCAACTGCAGTTTTTTGGACGGCATTGCAGAGTCGTTTACAAGAGTGGATATAGAGAACTTGTACCTTCGTCGAACGTTCGCATTGTTGAATCTGCGTTTCATGTGCCAGAATCAAAGAATTGCTTTGAATACTTGAAACAGATAGCTATAAGAACTGGGCTTGTTACCGCAGGACATAACATATTAGCGCACAGCTATGAGAAGATAAAATTTGTTCGTGAAGATAGCGTGCTGGCGGCGTTTTTGAGTGGGAAATACGATAAGGAACATGTTGAAAAGAAGACCTCCATTGTGTATCCATTTGGATTCAATTTGAGCCAAAAGAAAGCGGTTGACAATGCGCTTTGCAATCCGATCAGCATTATAGAAGGCCCTCCTGGAACCGGAAAAACGCAAACCATTCTTAACATTATTGCAAATGCGGTAATGAGAGGGGAGAGCGTTGCTGTTGTGTCGAGTAATAACTCTGCTACGGCAAACGTCTTTGAAAAGCTGAAGAAATACGGAGTTGACTTTATCGCAGCTCCTCTTGGAAGTTCTGCCAACAGAGACGCATTTATAGAATCTCAGAATCCGAATCTTCCCGATATGAGAGCATGGAGAGAAGCAACGGGAGATTTGTCTACCATGCGCGAAGAAGAGGTAGAGCTTGATAAAATGCTGAATCTGCAAAATGAGCTCTCTGCAATTGCAGCAGAACAAGACACTCTTGAAAAAGAGTTCGCTCACTTTGGAGATTATTACGCAACATTAAAGCTTGATGGAGATATGCCACAGTTCTCAAAGAGAACATCGGCGGCAAAAATCTTGGCGTTTGCAGCAGAATACGAATTGTTATTGCAGGCAGAATCCAAGCTTGGAGTTTTCAAAAAGCTCGCACTGCGTTTCACATACGGATTAAAGAACTTTAAGTTTTATGGACAAAACATTGAGAATATAGCTCCGCATTGCCAAAACATGTATTACGGTCGCAGACTTGCAGAAATCAAGAAGCGTAAGATCGAGTTGCAAGCAACATTGTCAGCATTTGATTTTGATGCAAAAATGAAGCGCTATTCTGCAATGTCCATGACCGCATTCAAAGCAAGTTTAGCAAAGAAATATGGTGCGGTTCGTACACGTGCTTATTATGAAGCGGATGATTTGTGGAGAAAATCCGAGGACTTCATCAAGGACTATCCTGTTGTGCTAAGCACTACATATTCGCTCAGGGCAAGCCTTTCAAGCGATTTTGTATATGATTATGTTATCGTAGATGAAGCTTCGCAGGTGGATCTTGCTACCGGAGCGCTTGCACTCTCCTGCGCGAAAAAGACGGTCATCGTTGGAGATTTGAAGCAGCTTCCAAATGTCGTAAATGATGAGCAGAAGAAGATAACAGATGGCATATTTGAGCAATATGGACTTTCCGAAGCATACAGATATTCAGACCATAGCTTACTCTCTTCTGTCGTGTCGCTGTTTCCTAATGCGCCTCACGTGTTGCTAAAGGAGCACTATCGCTGTCATCCCGAAATTATCGGCTTTTGCAACCAACGCTTTTATAACAATGAGCTGATTGTTTTGACAAAGCCGAAGAGCGATCGACAGCCGCTGATGGTGTATCGTACCGCACCAGGAAATCATGCAAGAAACCGTGTCAATCAAAGACAGATCGACGTTATTACAAATGAGGTGTTTCTGAACCAAGGATTAAATGCGGGCGATGGATCTGTTGGCATTGTAACGCCTTATCGCAACCAGGCTGATGAACTTCAGAGAGTTTTTGCAGGCACCACGGTCAAAGCGGATACTGCAGACAAGTTCCAAGGTCAGGAGAGAAGTGTTATGATCTTCTCAACCGTGGACAATGAAATTGGTGAGTTTGCTTCTGATCCGAGCCGATTGAATGTTGCGGTATCGCGTGCGGTCGATCAGTTTATTGTTGTGACAGATGGAAACGATAATGATACAACTTCACAGATTCACGAATTGATTGGATACATTCAGTATCACAACCACGAGGTTATCAATAGCGAAATACATTCGGTGTTTGATTATTTGTATCATAACTATGCGGATGCACGAGAAGATGCAATGCGAAAATACGGCAGAGTATCTGAGGTCGATAGTGAAAATCTGATGTATGCCGTCATTCGCGAAGTGCTTAGCAAAAGTGACTATTCCAAATATGACGTGGTTATGCATGTTCCGCTCCGTATGATATTGAATGATTTAACGAAGCTCAATACACGCGAGTTGTCGTTTGCGACGAATCACTTAACGCATGTGGATTTCTTGATATTCTCTCGCCTCACGCATCAACCAATATTGGTCGTAGAGGTGGATGGATTTGCTTATCACAACAATGAAAAGCAGCGTGAGCGTGATCAAGTTAAGAATACAATATTAGAGAAATATAATGTTCCGATTTTAAGATTAAGTACCGTCGGAAGCGGAGAGAAGCAGAAACTTATATCTGCACTTGAAAGCATGAATGTTACTTAATTGATAACTAATCGGATCAAAGCTGGACTTTCTCTCAAACTTGTGGTATTGTTGGTGTTACCAAAGAACAGGAGGTAACCAAATGATACTGCAAGCATTGAAAAACATGTATCCAAAAGCAAGCGAGAAGGTGCTCCGAGCGGTAATGAAGGATCTCGAAAAGTGCCGTGGCAAAAACATGAGCACCGAGGAACTCGCGGATTGGATAGGGAAGCTAGTTACGGCGCATACCATCGAAGAAGCATTAAGAATAACAGAGGACGATTCAAAGCCGAGTCAATTCGGTGATGAGTCGTCCTTTGCTATTATGGAGGGCAGCGATGAAGGAAACGATTGAAGAACTGTGGCACGGCAACATCATACCACAAGAGGATAGCCGAACCAATTCGCCGGAGATGAAAGAGCTACTTGGCTATATGGCTCGGCATCACGAGGACTTGGAGAAAAGCTTCACTGACGAGCAGAAAGAAACATTCGAGAAATTCCACGACTGCTGGAGTGAATACATGAGCCTCGCTGAAAAGGCAATCTTCGTGTATGCCTTCAAACTCGGTGGAAGATTGATGCTCGAAACGCTCTCGGAGCAGCGCAAAAATTGATACGCAGTAAGCAAAGAAAAAGCCTCTGAGAAATCTCTCGACTTTTCAGAGGCTAATTTTACGTTCAGCGAGCTACCGAAGAATGGCTATAGATATAGAACTCCTCTTGGCTCGGCATCCACTTCTTCTCCTTTGGAGAAAATGTTGCGTCAAATGCCTCGACAGCAGCGGTATCCTCACAGCAGTCGGCGGCGGTAGATGGAATGTACATCCACTTTCTGCCGTCAAGCGCGCCCGGAACAAGCTCTGCAACGAGCAGGGCGGTAGGGAAGTTGCCTGGGGCAACAAAGCTGACATTCTTCTTTTTACAGCTCACAAATCCACGGCTGACGTAATTACTCGGATTGCCGAAGTTGATGTTCACATCATAGCCCATTTTGCGAGCCACCTCAAAGGAATGCTCAATCAGCATTTTGCCGAGCTTTTGCCTTTGATATTCGGGAGCAACGCAAAGCGGCCCGAAGGAAAGTATCTCCTTTCGCTCACCGTTCTCGTCCTCAAGCCAAGCCTTCGTGTACATAATGTTGCCGACGATCTCGCCGTCCTTCTCAAGCACGAACGCAAGCTCGGGGATGAAATCAGGATGCGAACGCATCGTATGGACGAAATAATGTTCGTCCGCGCCCGGCTTGTAGACGTTCCAAAACGCCTCACGGGTGAGTTCTTCAACTGCTCTATAATCTTTTTCGGTTTCTAAACGTATCGTCAAATTGTTCATTTTTTAACCCTTTCATATCTGTTGACGCTCAGGCACGAGAGGAATGCTGAGAATGTATTTGCAAACCTCTCGTTTACAATACAATCTCCAATGTGTTGGTGTTTTTCAAAAAGCACACTCCGATTAAAATATTCAAGCCGAGGCTTGTAGATACATTATACCACAAAAATGTGAATAGTTCAAGCAAAAAGCATATATTCGAACCCCCAAGGCGGTTTTGACAATCGGATTTCAAGACTTTTCGGATACTTCCCGAATCGTCCCGAATAATCCCTAAACCTCCCCGATTTTCAGCCCGATTTAGACTTTTCCTCGCACCTTCCCGGAAATTTGCGAGAAAATTGCGAGAAAGATGCGAGAAACCGCTGAAAACCACATAGCTTCAAGTGCAAGCACAGTATAACATAGAAAATACAATATGTCAACAAACAATAGTAGGTGAAACCAATTCTCGTCTGCCTAAATAATGAAGAAAAGGATGAACCTATAATGAAAACAACAAGAGAAGAAAGAATCAAGGAATTCGAAACCATGCTCCGCAACGCTCCCGAAATTATGTCGCCCCTCAAGGTCGCCAAATTCTCGCCCTTCGGAAAAAACCGAGTCTACGAGATGATAAAGACGAAGGAGCTGAAAGCATACAAATATCAGAACACCTACATAATCGCAAAGGTCGACCTCGTAGAATACCTCGCTGACCATTGCGAGGATGGAAGCCTCCGACACTTCACGATAAAGGATGGTGACAAATGACTACCATCAGAGAAGAAATAAGAAACAACTATCCCGAAACCCTCAACCTCGAAAACATACGGTGCATCCTCCGACTCAGCAAACGCAAGACGGCGTGGATGCTCCAAAACGGAATCATCAAGTGTGAGATCAGCGAGAAGAAAACCAAGCAGTACACCGTTAAGATGGATGACCTCTTCGAATACCTTGACAAGGTCGAGCAAGCCGATCCCTCGGTGAAGATACCCGTCGGAAGGTTCACCGCAAGAAAGCCGAAGGTCGAAACCGCAGGCGAAACATCGATCCACCCTGTGCTGTACAATCGACCTCCCGAAGATTTCAGACTATGGCTCGAAGATGAATGGTACGCAGAACCCGACCTCCTCTACAGCAACGACGTGAGCCGAATCACAGGCTATGCGAAAACCTCGGTTAACCGATGGATGGAAAAGAAAATTCTGCGAACCGTCAAAGCTCAAAGCGGAGTGTTCACAACGAAAGCATGGCTCATAGACTTCTACTATGAACACGCATATAGCATCGTCATGAAATCGGATGCCCATATAGAAATAATGAAGCGATTTTACAACACCGAAACAGAATGACATACTCATCTCCTTCAATATAGACCGTTCCTTCTCCTTTCGGGAACGGTCACCTACATAAGCCCGAAGGTGTTAGCATTTAGGAATGAAAAAGCCAAGCAAAATCAAGGGCTTATAACACCTCATCAAGCAGGGATAGGCATAGATGACCTGCCCCTGCTTTTGGAGTGAAAATGCTTGAATTATTCATAAAAATATGATATAATAATCTCATCGATAAATAAGAATTTGACAAAGGAGTGAGACTATGGGACCAAATCCTAACCATGTATATCCAAATGAGAATATTAAGCAAGTTGTATATATTAAGAATGTTATTACCAATCCAAACATTATTGTAGGTGAATACACCTATTACGATGATACTAACGGAGCAGAAAGATTTGAAGACCACGTCACTCACCACTATGATTTCCTTGGAGATAAATTAATAATTGGAAAGTTTTGTGCTATTGCAAAGGGCATTGAGTTTATTATGAATGGTGCCAATCATAGAATGAACAGCGTGACAACTTATCCCTTTAACATTATGGGGGGTGGTTGGGAACAATTCACTCCAAAGCTTGAAGACCTCCCCTTAAAGGGTGATACTATTGTTGGTAATGACGTTTGGATTGGACAGAATGTAACTGTAATGCCAGGTGTCCATATTGGAGACGGAGCAATTATAGCAGCGAACTCTGTGGTTACAAAAGATATTCCTCCATATTGTATTGCAGGTGGAAATCCTTGCAAGGTCATTCGTAAACGCTTTGAAGAAGATTTGATTGAATATCTACTTAATCTGAAATGGTGGGATTGGAACGCAGACAAAATATTCAAAAATATGGGTGCATTGTGCAGTGCAGATTTACAACAAATCAAGCGTATAACAGATTGATAAATTCCAATTTGTGAGGATGATAAGATGGTCAATATAACAGATGTAAGACAGATTCTTCAATTCGCAATAGATGCGGAGATTAAAGTCTTTCTTGATGGCGGCTGGGGTGTAGATGCACTTCTTGGACATCAGTCAAGAAGCCATAACGATATTGATATTTTTGTAGAAAAGAAAGATTATCAGAATTTTATAGAGATAATACAAGCT
>JBGVNP010000083.1:0-2917 GCA_045125655.1 Eubacteriales bacterium
CTTATTCCAAGCGTTCTTAGCTTCATCAAACGATTTGTAATGATTAAAAACCAGTTCTACATCTCCAATCATACCTACCGGATACGGAAATCTTTCATCCTTACTCTCGACTAATTCATATGACAAATATCTTTTTAAATCAGATACAAATTTTAAGTATTCTTTTTTGCTGGGAAACAGCATGTTTATTGTAGTCGATTTAAACTGCAAACCTAAACGATGATAAATCAACCCAGTATAACAATTTGGAGAAAACAAAGAAAAATCTCTATTCTTTAATCTCTTTCTGAGACGGCGGTAGTATACTTTTTGATAATTCCTTAAAAACACATTTGAAATCAGGTAACTTTTTTCCAACAAATAATTCTTTAATCTATGCATTTTCTTTTCCTATCTTCAATACATAAACAACTACAAAACGATTAAATTAATTAACTTCTAAATAATTTAATTCATCCATTGTTTTTATATCTTCATATAAATACTTTTCAACATTATCCGAATTCTCGAGTAGCTTTTTATTTGCTAATGAATAAAACTTTCTTGTGTAAATAACACTATTGTTCCACTTATTCTTTTGCTCCTCGTTTAGATTCGTGCGTTTTATACCATACTTTTGGTATAAAACGTTTCCAAAAAATAGAGTG
This sequence comes from Eubacteriales bacterium, assembly GCA_045125655.1. Taxonomy (GTDB): domain Bacteria; phylum Bacillota; class Clostridia; order Oscillospirales; family CAG-272; genus RGIG4608. The sequence continues at coordinate 648 of JBGVNP010000083.1, forward strand.
AATTTTTCTTGACCTTCTATGTTTAAATGTTCGCTATTATAAAAATCGCTACGATTTAATACTTCACTACAATCTATCTTCGAGACAAAATTCAAATAATCGTAGCCATATGTAGAGATAATATCTTCTATTGCATTGCTTCTCCCAAGAGTTTCAGCTGTTCTGGACGTTTGAATTCTTGGAAAGCGAACAAACAACACATTTAAATTAGTCACTGCCTTCAAAACAAGCAATCAGTAAAATTCTCGATAAACAGTGCATTTTTCATCGAAATGTGCTATAATAAGTGCAAGAAAATAATCAAGAGCAATAAAAAAGCTTGCACTTAAGTTAGAGGACAGTATGTATAAGTTCCATAGAAATCAACAAATGAGTTTTACAGATTTCAATCAGCCCGCAGGGATGCAGATGGATCCTGAGAACCGCTGGGTAAAGAAGGCTGCGAGTATACCGTGGTACGACATCGAGATAAAATATGCCGCGCTGTTTCCGAGCGAGACCGGTATGCCGGCAAAACCTTTACAAACAGCTCTCGGGTCGCTGATGATCCAGAAGAAATATGATTATTCCGACCGTGAGCTTGTCGAGCAAATCAAGGAGAATGCCTACTACCAATACTTTATCGGACTTCCGGGATATTCTTATGAAGCGCCTTTTGCGCCGTCACTTTTGGTAGAGTTTCGCAAACGTCTGACAGATGACATCCTTGAAGACATCAACGAAATGATGATCCAATTCAATCTGCCTGAAAACAATGAAGACGATGATTCGGATAACAACAGTCACTCCGATGGCGGCGAGGATGCTGAAAGCAAAGAGAATGAGAAATCCGAAGCAGACAACAAAGGCACATTGATTCTTGACGCTACCTGTGCTCCTCAGAACATCTCTTACCCGCAGGACATCAATCTGCTGAACGAGGCAAGAGAAAATCTTGAATCCATCATAGACGATATCTGCTATACCTACAATTTTTACAAGCCAAGGATGTATCGCAAAAACGCGAGAAAAGATTATCTGAATTTGGCGAAATGCAAAAAGCGTACCAAGAAAAAGATCCGCAAGGCGATCAAGCAGCAGCTTCAGTATATTCGTCGAGACCTCGGCTATATCGATATGTTTGTATTAGCCAACGGAGTAGTTCTTACCGAAAAGCAAGCCAAGCGGTTAACGGTCATCAAAGAGCTGTATGAACAGCAAAAGTACATGTATGACAACAATGTTCACAGCGTCAAAGACCGCATCGTCAGTATTTCTCAGCCGTATATCCGACCCATCGTGCGCGGCAAAGCAAAAGCTCCGGTAGAATTCGGTGCAAAGCTGGATATGAGCATTGATGAAAACGGATTCGCACGGTTAGAGAGATTATCCTTTGACGCTTACAATGAAGCGGATGTGCTCATCTCGGCAATAGAGAGATACCGCAAGCGAACCGGACGCTATCCCGAAAGGGTGCTGGTCGATCAGATATACCGCAATCGGAACAACAGAGCTTTCTGCAAGAGCAAGGGTATCCGTATATCCGGTCCGGCTTTGGGGCGTCCAAAAAAAGAACCGACGCCGGAGGAACGCAAAACTGCATACAGTGATAACACGGATCGTATCGAAGTCGAGCGAGGCTTCAGCCTCGCAAAGAGATGCTGCGGCTTGGGACTCATCAGAACGAAGCTCGATACAACGACCCGTTGTTCCATTGCGCTTTCCCTACTGGTATTGAACCTCGAAAAATTAGCAAGAGGTTCTTTGCGCCGATTTTTGGGATTCCTGTACGGCGTAATTTCAATGCTGCTGAAGCCGAAAAATAACCTCATAACCGTTTCGTGCGGTTAATGAGCAGAGACTACATAAAACAATACGGAAGTAATTAAGATGAAACTTGCAATTATAGACGATGAAAAAGCCTTTGCCGAGAGACTGCGTTCATATGTTTTGACACTTTTTGCCGAGAAGCATACTGCCGTTGATATAACGGTGACTGATAACTCGGAGTTTATACTTTACAACGGAAAACAATTTGACGTCATTCTGCTCGATATTGAAATGCCCGGCTGTTCCGGAATCGATCTTGCTTCAAAGCTTAACGAGAAAAAGAATATTGACGAAAAGCCTTTTATCATTTTCGTTACAAACCGCGACGGGCTTGTGTTCGACGCATTGAAACAGCAGCCGTTTTCCTTTGTCCGCAAGTCGCACTTGGATGATTTGAAACCGTGTTTTGACCGGCTGATCACGCTTTGTGAACGCGACACCTATTATCCGATAAAATCAGG
>JBGVNP010000084.1:0-10892 GCA_045125655.1 Eubacteriales bacterium
GAAGTAATACCGCCGAAGAATAGGAGATTATGATATGGGATTTACCCGAAAGTTTTTATCCGCTATGGGAATTGAAGCGGACAAGGTAGACGAAATTATTAACGCACACATTGAAGTTGTTGACGGCTTGAAAGAAGAACGTGACAATTTCAAGAAAGATGCGGAAAAGTTGGCTGATGTTGAAAAGGAACTAACAAAAGCCAAAGAAAAGCTCGCAAAGAATGGCGAGGGTGAAACCGTTTCAAAAGAGGACTACGACAACCTCAAAAAGGAATACGACGATTATAAAGCTGATATTACCGCTAAAAACACACGCACCGAAAAAGAGAACGCTTTTCGTGAATTGTTAAAGTCGGTTGGCGTGAGTGAAAAGCGATTTAACGCTATTATCAAAGTTTCCGATATTGATAGTCTTGAACTCGACAAAGACGGTAAAATCAAAGACGCGGAAAAGCACACCGAAAATGTTAAAAGTGAGTGGGCGGATTTTATCGAAACCACTACAACAAAGGGTGCAAATACCGCTAATCCCCCTGCTAATAACGGCAAGGGTACAGGCAAAACAAAGGAAGAAATTTTAGCAATTAAAGATGGTGCAGTTCGCCGTCAAGAAATGCTAAATAATCCTCATTTGTTTGGTCTTGAAAATAAATAACATTTGAAAGGATTTTGACAAATGGCAGCAGAAAACAATACTATTATGCAGGCTGACCTCGCAAGAGTAAGAATGGTTGATTTTAACCTTTCTTTCGGCGGTTCTCTTAGAACCTTTATTGAGGCTATGGGTGTTACCCGTAAAATCGCAGTTCAGGAAGGTGCGGCTCTTAAACAGTTAAAGGTTACAGGCACACTTGAAAGCGGCGTAGTTGCAGAGGGTGAACTTATTCCTCTTTCTCACTACGAAACCGAAGAAATCAATGTTGGCGAAGTTAAGCTCCACAAGTGGCGCAAGGGTACAACCGCAGAAGCTATCCTCAAGGGCGGTTATGACCAGGCTGTTGGTGCTACCACCGATAAGATGGTTAAGGATATTCAGAAAACCATCCGCAAGGGTCTTTTCGACTTTATGGCAACAGGTACAGGCGGAGCAAGTGGTGCTTCTTTACAGCCTGCACTTGCTGACGCTTGGGGTCAGCTCGCAGTTCTTTTTGAGGACGATGCAGTTGAGACTGTTTATTTCCTCAATCCGCTTGACGTTGCTGATTACCTCGGCACTGCGCGGGTTGATATGCAGACTGTATTTGGTATGAATTATATCAAGAATTTCCTTGGTCTTGGCGATGTATTCCTTAATAGCTCCGTTCCTGCTGGTAAGTTCTATGCTACCGCAAAGGAAAATATCATTGCTTACTACATCAATGTTGCAAGTGGTGATATTGGCGGTGCTTTTGGTCTTACTGCTGACGAGAGTGGATATATCGGTATCAACGAATATGCTGACAAGGACACCGCAAGAGTTATTGACCTTGTAATGTCCGGCGTTACCTTCTTCCCTGAAAGAGTTGACGGTATCGTTGTTGGTACTATTGCAGGTGCTTAATGTTTAAGGTTGTTAAGAGGTTCTACGATTTGAAAGACAATAACCACGCTTATTATGAGGGCGATATTTACCCACATAACAAGGCAAAGGTTAGCGAAAAAAGAATTGATGAACTTTCAAGCAATAAAAACAAAATGGGCGTTCCTTTGATTGAGGAAATCCCCGAAAAGCCTAAAAAGGCAATTAAAAAAGCGGTTGAAGAAACCGAAAATAATTAAGAAAAGGCGGCGTATTTATGTTGACCGAGGTTTGTGCGGAAATCCGCAATTATTTTGTGAAAGATATTCACAATGGTACTTTTGAAATCGTCGGCGGCAAGATTACGCCGCTTGACTTTATACAAGAAAATCAATATTTCCGTATCGTCGGTTCCGTCTTTAACGACGGAGTTTATAAAAATACCGCTGATTTAGTTTTAACCGACGAGATTTTCAGCGGTGCGGTTTGGTCTATGGCTGTGCCTCCTTCGGTCATAGACCTTGCCGCAGAAATAAAGAAATTTAACGAAAGCGATGAAGCGAAGCCATCAGCATATACTTCCGAAAGTTTTGGTGGTTATTCTTACTCAAAGGCAACCGACGAAAACGGTGCACCTATTGGGTGGAAAAAAGTCTTTGCAAGTCGCTTGAAACCATATAGGAGGATAAACGTTTTATGAGTTTGTTAAATCAAGCGATGACTGATGTCGTTTTAATGGATAAACGTCGTGAGCCTGACGGTGAGGGCGGTTTTATTACCGACTGGATTGAAAGCGTTATTTTTCAAGCGGCAATTACCTTTGACACATCAATGGAAAGCCGTATTGCGGGAAAACAAGGTGTTTCAAGCCGATATACTGTCACAACAAACAAGTCCGCAAAGCTGGATTATCACGATATTATTAAGCGGTTGAGCGATGGAAAAATCTTTCGCATAACAAGCGACGGCGACGACAAACAAACGCCAAAATCCGCAAGTTTTCAGTTCTTGCAAGTAACCGCAGAGGAGTACGTTTTAGAATGACAAAGGCGGCGGCAATTTATAACTTTTGGAATAGTTTTTTAACGGCTTATGAAGAAAATTCAGTCCCCGAAGATGCCAAATTTCCATATATCACATATCAATTAGTCACCGATAGCCTTGACAACGATGTCCAAATGACCGCTTCTATTTGGTATCGTAGTTCGTCTTGGGTTGATATAAATGCAAAAGTTGAAGAAATAAGTAAAACAATAAGTCAAGGCGGTAAAATATTGAATTGTGATAATGGCAAAATATGGTTAAAGCGTGGCACTCCATTCGCTCAAAATATGGGCGATGAAAGCGATAATCTTATAAAACGAAAATATTTGAATATAACGGCAGAGTTTTTTACTGCTGATTAAGAAAGGAAGATATTATGGGTAAGTTTTCACAAGTTGCAGAAAATACCTTTAACGAATTACAGACCGACGCTGGTGTTCTTTTGAGAAATTTCGACCCTAAAGCACCTAAACTTGTAGACAGCGACATTATTTGTGCTACTACTGGCGGCATTAACCCCACTTGCGTACCGACATATAGCGATTGGGGCGAAGATATTGACAATGTTCCTGCGAACACAAAGGAACTTGCACACCTTGATGGTTGGGAATGTACTCTTGGTTTTACCGCTTTGAATGTAACACCTGAAGTTATTAAAATGTCGCTTGGTGCGGCTGATATTAACGACACAGCAATTATACCGAGAAAGACCCTTAAAGAAGATGACTTCACTGATATTTGGTGGGTTGGCGACCGTTCCGACGGTGGTATGTGTGCTGTATGTTTGAGAAACGCACTTTCTACTGGCGGTTTTTCGTTGCAGACCACAAAGAACGGCAAAGGTCAAGTTTCGGTATCTCTTAAAGGCTTTGCTTCTATTAAGGATATTGAGACCGTTCCTATGGAGTTCTATGTTGCTGAGGGCACCGAAACAACCGAATTTAACGAAGAATAATTTTAATTAAATAGGAGGACTTGAAAAATGAAACTATCCGAATTAAGCACCGAAAGGGCTACAGATGTATTGTGCGAGATTGCACCGTATTTTATGAATATCGCAACCGATGAAGAATTGGTAGGCGAATTAAAGGCGGCTATTGATTTTGAGGAAGCCGACACAATGGCTGAAAAAATCGCATTAACCGCTGGCAAAATTTCAAAGATTTTACCCATTCTGTTGAAGAAAAGGAAATCCGATTTATTCGGCGTTTTGGGTGCATTGAACGAAAAAACTGTTGAAGAAATTGCAAAGCAAAATATCATTAAAACAATGTCGCAGATTAGAGATATATCGAAAGATAAGGAGTTGCTTGATTTTTTCAAGTCCTGCACGGGTACGGAGGAGAGCGAGTAATTCGCTCTCTTATTTCTTATCCGTGCAAAATGGGCGTTAGAGCGATTTTATCGAGTTTGCCATATAAGATTAAGGCTGACCATGAAAGTGAAACATGGCGTAAATATACGGCTCGTTGTTTACGGCTTATTACTGAAAGCACGGCGGGTATGGTTAACGGGAAATATATGACCGCAGAATATGAAGATATAATCAACCCTAAACCCGAAGAAAAACGCTCCGCAGATGATATTATTAACGGAATAAAAAATAAAATAAACAAAATGAAATAAATTCATAAAGTAGGTGATTTATGGATGAATTTATTTGAATTATTTGTAAAAATTGACGCCAACACAGACGGTGTCGAAAAAGGAATAAAACAGGCCCAAAAAACCACCGAACAATACCGAAAAGATGTAATGAACCTTGCTCAAACTTATAAAAAGCAGGGAATGGATATGTCATCAGCCATGAAAAGGGCATATTCGGAAATTGATAAAAGCCAATATCAAACCGCAAACAATTCAAAATCCGACTCAAAAAAATTCGCTTTAAATTGGGAAAATGCGGGCAATAAAATTAGTGGAATTGCGAGCAAAATAGGAAGCGGTTTAAAAGTGGCGGCTAAAATAGGCACGGCGGCTATTGGTGTGGCGGCGGCCGGAGTTGCAGCTTTAACTACTACGGCGATAAAAAACTACGCTGAATATGAGCAGTTGGTCGGCGGTGTTGATACGCTTTTTAAAAACGCAAGCAAAAAAGTGCAAGGCTATGCGGCTGAAGCATATAAAACGGCAGGAATGTCAGCCAACGATTATATGGAAAACGCAACGGCTTTTTCTGCGTCGTTGATTTCTTCTCTTGGTGGCGATACCGAAAAGGCGGCAGAATACGCAAATAGAGCGATGGTTTCAATGAGCGATAACGCCAATAAGATGGGTACGTCGATTGATAGCATCGTCCAAACTTATCAATCGTTAAGCCGTGGCAACTTTGCAATGTTAGATAACTTGAAACTCGGTTATGGTGGTACTAAGGCTGAACTTCAAAGACTTATTAAAGACGCTTCGACCTATACCGATATTCAAAAAGAAATGGGCATTGCAGTTGACGCAAGTAGTATGTCTTTTGATAACATCGTAAATGCTATTGCGGTTGTTCAAGGCAAACTGGGAATTGCTGGTGCAACTGCGGCTGAAGCATCAACCACTATTGAGGGCAGTATTAACTCAATGAAAGCGGCTTGGACGAACCTTGTTACGGGAATTGCAGACGATAACGCAGATTTTGACACACTCATAAACAATATGGTTGAAAGTGTTGGAACAGTTGCCGAAAATCTTTTGCCACGTGTCGAAATCGCCCTGAATGGAATTGTCGGTTTAATTGAGGGCGTCGCACCCCAAATTGTGGCAAGACTGCCCGAAATTGTCCAAAGTGTGTTACCCAATTTAGTTGTCGCTATACAAGAATTGGTTATAAGTGCCGCAGAGGTATTGCCGTCTTTGGTGGAAGTGGCATTGGGCACCGTCGCTCCAAGTTTATTGTCGGCGATTCAAACTATAGCCCCCGTTCTACTTCAAAGTTTACCGACAATTTTTAGTAGTTTAGCGAGCGGCATTGAAAGCGCTTTGCCGATGTTGATTGAGACGGCGATTTCTTTGGTCGATGAAGTTGCGAAAGTTTTGCCCGATTTAATCGGCGCTATAATTGAAGTATTGCCGAGTTTGTTTAAAACTTTGGCAGACGCTTTGTTAAAAGAGGGTTTACCGCAGTTAGTAGAAATTGTTATGGCTCTTGCGACGGAACTTGTAAAACTGGTGCCTGATTTGGTTTCCGCATTGACGGAAATATTACCAGCGTTTTATGAAGCGTTTATACCCGCAGTTTTGGACAGTTTGCCGATTTTGTTAGAGGGCTTGATACCTTTAATTACCGAATTATTTGCGGCTCTCCCCGAAATTTTGGTATCTGCCTTTATAGTTGGCAATCCTCTTTCTTTGTTGTTTGCGGCAATTTATGCCACTATTAAGACATACGGAGAAGATATAAAAAATTTCTTTGCAGAAACCATACCTCAATTTATTGCGGATATCATCGCTTGGTTTGAAGAATTACCATATAAAATTGGTGTTCTTATCGGTGAAGTTATTTTGTTTTTCCAAGGAATGCCCGAAAAGATTAAAACATGGCTTTTAGCAACCATTGAAAAAATCAAAACTTGGATATCGGACACAAAAAATATTGTTCAGCAAAAAGTGCCTGAAATTATTGATAAAATTAAAAATATCTTTTCGGATTTGCCGGCAAAAATAAAGACAATAGGAAAAAACATTGTTTCGGGACTTTGGAACGGCATTAATGGCTCATGGAGTTCTCTCAAACAAAAATTTACAAACGCTGTAAAAAGTCTTGTAAACGGAGTAAAATCTACGTTAGGCATAAAATCGCCAAGCCGTGTATTCCGTGACCAAATAGGAAAGCAAATGGCGGCAGGTCTTGGTATCGGTTGGGAACAAGAATTTTCAGACGTTAAGGACGATATCGAAGATTCGCTCAACTTTGGCGAGACTGATTATGGTATAACGACTTCAAGCACGTCAATAAGCGATTTCGCAAACGGCGCAAGGTCTTATTCATCTCCAAGCCAAAATGTAAACGTAACGGTTGGCATTGATGATAGCGCAAACGCTATGGGACTTGCAAGGGCGTTGTTACCGTTCTTAAGGATAGCGGAAAAGGAGGTATATGCGTAAATGATAGCAATTAAAATAAATGGTGTTGAATATACGAATATATCTTCTTGTTCGCCCTCGCCCGTTTATGATTATTATTATGATGTTCAAACAACAGATGGAAAAAGGCACAGAGATATAAAGGGCAGGCGCACAAATTATAGCATTGTTTTTTATAATAAAAATTATGCTGAATATGATAGTTTAAAACGCTTGCTTATGACTTCAAAATCGGTTATACTTGAAGTACCGAACGGCGCAGAAAGCACCATAAGCGGAGAATATCTTTGTGAAGTAAAAGGCGATGACCTCAAAGGAAAATTGTGGAGTGGCGAATACTACAACACGGGGTTATCGGTTGATTTTGAAAAGGTGGGATATGATGAATAAATATGGATATTTCCAATATTCCGATTTTGCTCTTGGGGCGAAAGAAAGTGCGTCATATTCTGCTGATGTAGAATTACAAGAAGGGTCAGCCCTCACGCAATTAAGCGTGGGGGTTAAACCCTATCAATATGCTTCCTTTGAACTTGACGAATATATAACGTCGGCGCCAAAGAAAATTTACACAACCGAAGAATTGGGATTTTTAACCAAAGCGACGAGCGACGAAAACGGCAATTTGGCAGAAAACGTCGTTTTAACAATATCTTTTTCCGAATATTTTTCTATGACTGGTATTACTGTTCATAGCCGAAATGTTATAAAATCAATCAAAATTCAGGCGTTCCGTGGCGACGACGAACTTATTTCCAAAACGTTTTCAGCGACTTCAAAAAGCAATTTTTACGATTTGTCGTTTGAGTTTGCCGATAAATTGGTGTTGACGATTTCAAAAATTGACGAGCCTTATCACTTTTTCGGAATATATAGTGTTGAATTTGGCAAATTAAGGATTTTTGATGACACAAACATTATAGAAGCGGAAGTAAGTAATTATTTCTCGGTTTTGGGTGATACCCTTGAATATGATACTTTGGATTTAAAGGTAATTGACCCCGAAAAAGAAGATTATATGTTTCAGCGCAAGCAACCCATTGATTTCGTGGTTGATGATGTAGCAAAAACAAGGTTTTATGTCGACAGCGGAGTTGACCTTGATAATAATACGGTTCAAGTGTTGGCTTATGACGAAATAGCCAATTTGGAAGATGATTTTTTAGGCGGTATATATAAAGACTATCCATTTAATGATTTAGTGGCAGATATTTTATCGGGTACAGACATAAAACACGAAACAATCGACACGGATAATATAAAATTAAGCGGATATTTGCCTATATCAAGCCGTAGGAAAGCCTTACAGACGATTTTGCGAGGAAGTAATATAAGATGTTACAAAAATGAAACGCTTGTATTTGCCCCGATTAAAGCGGAATTAAGCGATATTGTTTTAAACGAAACAAATATACTTGATAAGCCGCAGAAAAACAAAAAACAAGAAATTCGCTCACTTGTAGTTAAGCAACACAATTATTCAAAAGGTACAGAGGAAACGGAGTTATATCATTGGTATATCTCAACTACTCAAAATAGCATAATAACCTTTTATTCTCCTATGCACAGTTTGAGAGCTTATGAAGTAATAGGCGTTGATGAAAACGACCAAGACATAATAAGCGAAACCGAAAGCGAGAACGTAATTTTTGTTGAAACTGGTGTAAATTATTGTGTTGTTTCAAACAGTTCAAGCAATAAAATCGTCATAAAAGGTTTAAATTACATCGACAGCACGATAGATTATAAAAAAAGCAATACTTTGACGGCGAAAAATGAGGTTTACGAAGAAAAAACCGTCGAACTAACTATATCGAGCAATCCGTCAGATGTTTGCGATTTTCTTTATGATTTATATTCTCGCAAAAATTCAATTAAGTTTAAGACATTTATCAACGTTGAATTAGGTGGTTATTATTCCATTTTGGGTGAAAATTTAAACATAAAAAGCAAAAAACAAAGGCTTGACGGTATATATGAAGTGGAGGCGGTATAATGGCAAGCGGTAAAATTGTAGGAAAAACCACGGGTACTTCCGCAAGCAAATATGATTTTTGGGTGGAGTGGAACTCAACAGCATACCAGCAAGAGGGATATTCGCTTGTTTCGGCTACTTCTTATCTTCAAAGAAATGACGGATATGCCGGCTCTGCTTATAACCACGATATACTTGCTTCAAATAAATATATAGTCGTTGACGGAGTAAAAACCAAAAGCACGAAAAAAGGAATTGATACAAGAAATTCCGCTAAAGTTGTAATCGCCTCCGTGTCGCAACAAAAGGTAATGCATGACGAAAACGGATATGCAACAATAAACATTTCATCAGCATTTCCAAGATTAACAAGCAACCTTACTGGTGGTAGTTTAAGTAAAGATGTAACACTTGATAAAATAAACAAAATAATTATAAATATTTCGACAAATGTTACAGAAATTTTGCAAAATCAATTTACAGTTGAGTTGACGGCAGACCAAACCGTAAATGTTTGGTATTATTCTTTGGATAATGGCGTAAATTGGATAGAAATATCCAGTTTGGAGGGTACAAGCGCAACCGTTACAATATCAAACCTTAACGATAACACCGAATATAATGTTAAATTTAAAGCGGTGAACTTGTCGAACGAGGGAATAGGCACGACAAGCATATTGATAAAAACGTTACCGATTTATGTAACGGATGTTGTGTTGCCCGAAAACATATACGTCGATGTTGGTGGATATTTAGACCTTGATTATACCATTGTTCCCGAAAACGCAAGCATTAAAACAGTAAGCATAACTTCCGATAACAAAAACATTATAACGGTTGACGGAAATAGGCTGAATGGCTTGGTAAAAGGCACATCTGCAATTACTATAACCGCAAATGACGGTAGCGGAGTATCAAAAACCGTTGACGCCTTGGTAATTCAAAGAGTTACGGGGATATATACAAACACAAACGAAATAGTCGTCCCCAAAGGCTCATCGGTAGAACTGAAATATACCATTTTACCGAATAACGCCGATATAAAAGATGTTGAGATAATATCTGCTGATGAAACAATAATTACGGTAGAGGAAAATTTGCTTGTTGGTGTAGAAAACGGCACAACGACCATAACCATTCGCACCATAGACGGAGGTTATACCGTTGAACTTATAGCGTCAGTTTTTGGCGAATATATATGGTATGATTATCCCAACCCCATTGAAATATTGAACGTCAGCGACATAGAAAATATTAAATCAAACATGGACACAATAAGAAAATTGTTGGTGCTTAACGAGTACAACGTTGAACAATTAGTTGATGTCAACGAAACATACGGCTCGCAATTCAATGAAATACTTGAAATTTTGCAAAATATAGAGTACAATTTAGATATATTAAACAATAATGACGCCAAAAGTATATATTATATTGAGCCGAAAACCGTCGGTGAATATGGCTCCAACAAAGATGATATTTGGCGCTGGATACAAGTATTAAACGAAATGTACGATATTTTAACGGGAACATTTGGTAAATGGCAATATCTGTTATGTGCTGACGGATATCCAACAATAAACGGTAAAAAACTATTGGTTAGAGGTGATATAATTGGCTGATTTTAGTGAAATTGTCATAAACACAACGGCTGAAAAAATAGAACGAATGGCGAATATGGAGATTAACAACGAAGCAATAGATGACACATCCGACGACAATTCATTGCCCACGTCTAAACTTGTGTATGATTTCGTGTCAAATTCTGCTTCAGGCGGGAGTGGAGATTATGTGTCGTATTCGAAATCACAAAACCTCACCGACGAACAAAAGCAGAGGGCAAGGACAAATATTGACGCTGTGTCACAGACCGAACTTGAGGACGGGCTTGAAGAAAAAGTAGACGCTTCGCTTGTTGTTAGTAATATTATATCGGACACTGATTCGCCTTTAAATGATAGTATTCCTAACGGTGACGCACTAATTGCTTTTGTGCGTGAGCATGGCGTAGCATCGAGTCTGGTGCAAAATTTAAATGAATCCAGAAAAGCAAGAGCGCGACGAAATATTGATGTCGACGGCGGTAAATGGGAGTTGCTTTATACCATAGAGGGAGACGGCGAAACAAAAACATGGGAGTATACACAGTTCGCGAACGGCTCGCCGCTTAAATTAACCGCGGTGTCGGCGGTAGTTATTCAGGACGTTGCCGAAGCCGAAAACAGCTATGGTTTTTTGAACGCTTACTGCGATGAAAAATCGACACAGTTCCCGGCAGCAATATATAGCTATTTCACAAAAAAT
>JBGVNP010000085.1:0-5226 GCA_045125655.1 Eubacteriales bacterium
AGTATTGCAAAATCTAACAATCTTAACTGTATGGCTACATTCAAAAGCGCATCTAACATAAGCCTCCCTCCGACAGGGAGGTGGCATTTTCGCAAGAAAATGACGGAGGGAGTTCCCCATCACGATTTCAAACTAACTAACTGATAAATCAAAATTTGAAATTTCAATCACATATTAAATGTGCGATTTATGGCGGCTTCGAAGAAGTCGTTGAGGTCAAAGCTTGAGTTGTTTGTGTTCTCAGTTCTCTTGTGGCACGGACCTTCCTTGGATGTTTTTACATATGCATTTTCAGGGTGCAAAACCGCCCCTAAAATACACTTTGCAAGATAGGAAACGGGTGCGCGTATCGGCTCCTTACTATTTTCAAATAATTGCACACAATAAGCAAGTAATTCGGGCTTTAGCGAGCTTGCGAGAAGCGTTTGCAATTCACTTTTCTTATGCTTTATACCATCATATTCTGCCTGTTCCTTATGCCACAAATGCTCCAATGCCCTATCTATCAAAAGCACGTAGTCCTCTTCAATGTGGTAATCCTTTTTCAGCTTTTCAAAGCAATCCCTTTTCAAATCCAAATAATTATTTCTCTCTTTCAAAACCGCCTCCGCCTCACACATAGAGAGTTCGGTGGGTTTAGTTGTATTTGATGTAGTTAATATGGGTTTAGTTTTATTTATTTCCTCCGTTTGTGACACAGGGGGTAACTGTTCATCAAAATGAGGGTATGTGTTTACGGTAAGGGGAGGGGGGCTTTCTTGAATTGGGGGTGAAGATTTTCCGAGTAAAAGCACTGTATAAAGATTTGAAGCTCGTCGATTAAATCCTTTTTTAGTGGATATATACTGCTTTTTGATTTTTATCACTCCTTTTTCCTCAAGAGAATGAATGCTTTTCCGCGCCTTACTGTCACTCATTTTGCAGTCCATTGTTATTGAGGAGACACTTGGAAAGCAGGTGTGATTTTCGTTGTCGGCTCGCATACATAGGTAGAACAGGGCGGATAGCTCATAAGGATCAAGTCCAAGCTCAAAGACCTTGCTCGGCACGATGAAAAAGGGTTCGTCCTTGAATATTTTTTCGGTTTTTTTATTTTCGTTCATTTTAAGATTCCTTTCGTTCAATTCTCAAATTTTATTCGAGTGAACGAATATTACCTTAAAAAACCGTGCCACACCGTGCCACAATATGCCACAACGTGCCATTTTTTAGGAATTATTTTTAATTTATTATATTATTAATATAAAAATCAATAAAAATTGTGGAAAAACCTCTTTACAAACGGAGAAAAAAATAGTATTATATAGAGTAGTAATCTATATTCTTGGATGAAATATCCAAATATGACTTGATATGGAGGAAAAAGCAATGGAAAACTTAGCTCCAAAATACAAAAGAGTTTTGCTCAAGCTATCGGGTGAGGCACTTGCCAAGGACTGCGACGGTATTCTCAATTTTGATTATATCGAAAAGGTTGCGGACGTGCTTAAAAAATGTATTGCCGAAGGCGTGCAGATAGCTATCGTTGTCGGCGCAGGCAATATCTGGCGCGGCAGACAGAGTGGAAATATGGACAGAGCAAAAGCTGACCAGATGGGAATGCTCGCTACTGCGATCAATTCACTCGCTCTTGAGGAAACCTTTAACAGTGTTGGTCTCAAATCACGCGCTATGATGGTTATGGAGATAAACTCCTTTGCAGATCCCTACCGTATAAGAGATGCAAGACGCCATCTTGACGAGGGTGAGGTCGTTATCATCGGTGGAGGTACGGGCATGCCGTTCTTCTCGACTGACACGGCAGCTGCAATCCACGCGGCAGAGATTGGGGCGGACGTTATCCTCATGGCTAAAAATATTGACGGTATCTACACTGCCGATCCCAAGGTCGATCCCACGGCAAAGAGATATGAAGAAATTACATACCGTGAGATACTCGACAAGGAGCTTAAGGCGCTTGATATTCCCGCAAGTGCATTCTGCATGGAAAACAATATTAAGTGCTATGCATTTGCGCTCAGTGATCCTATGAATATCTACAAGGTCATCATGGGTGAGAAAATGGGAACTGAATTACACAGATAAAAATTGGAAACACTAAAAGATAGAGAGGAAATAATTATGGCATTCAATATTAAAAACTACGAAGAAAAGATGACAAAGACCATCGCGTCTTACGATTACAATCTCCAGTCCATCCGCGCAGGACAGGCAAACGCAGGTGTTCTTAACAGAGTAACCTTTGAGTACTACGGCTCTCCCACTCCTGTCAACACAATGGCTGACATCAGAATGGCAGACTCCAGAACACTCACAATTACTCCCTACGATGCTTCCACCTTGAAGGCAATCGAAAAGGCGATCCTTACGAGCGATATCGGTATCAATCCCTCTAACGACGGTAAGATGATCCGCCTCGTATTCCCCCAGGTTACAGAGGAAAGACGTAAGGAACTTAAGAAGCAGATTCAGAAGATGGGTGAAGATACAAAAGTTATTATCCGTAACATTCGCCGTGATGCTAACGACGATATTAAGAAGGCAAAGAAGGACGGCGAGCTTACCGAGGACGACGTAAAGAACGCTGAAAAGAAGGTTCAGGACCTTACTGACAAATACATTAAAGAGGTAGATGCTTGCTCCGCTAAAAAAGAAGCAGAGATAATGGCTATCTAATAAACTTGACTACCAAGGCGGGCACTTTTCCCGCCTTTTTGGACTATTTAGAGTAGTGTGGATAATTGAAAAATTGGGATTTAGCGCGCAGTTAGTTTACTACGAACCGCTCAAGCCGCTTGGGCTCCTACTTTTTTGAGGAAAAAGTAGGCAAAAACCTTTTTAAAGCGGCTTCGCCCAAACGCCGTGCGGTTTGTGCGTTTTTGGTTTGAGCAGATTTTATGTAAATTTTCGATAATTCAAGAATGAATTATCGGTTTAGAAAGCACGGCACATACTTACACGCAAGCGTGACGTATGCACCATACTTTCAAAACTACGAAAATTACCCCTACGGAGTAATTTTCTAAAATTTACTTACTTTGTGCCATATAATAATGTCCGTGCTAACAACGAAACAGTTAGTTGAGGTAGCAAATTACAGTTTTTCGAGCCGCCTGTTAAAATGGCGAGAAAAACGTTATGTGTTGCTTTGCAACACAATTTGCGCGAAATCTTGCCAAATCAGCACAAACTATATGGCTATTGCGCGAAGCTCTATAAAAAAGTTTTTGCGGAGCTTTTTTCAAAAAGCGACATTATTTTTTATAAACTAACTTTTTATACTTCCCTATAAATCAAAAAATTGAAACTACCACTAAGAGGTAAAAAATTGGAAAAGAAAACAAATTTTAAGGTCGATGAAAATTTAAGACATATTGCCTTTATTATGGACGGCAACGGCCGTTGGGCAAAGGCGCGAGGAATGGAGCGTCCCGAAGGGCACAAGGTCGGAGTAAAGGTGTTTGAGGACGTGGCAAATCTTTGCTTTGACTACGGACTTGACGCGGTGACGTTCTATGCGTTCTCAACCGAGAACTGGAAGCGTCCGCCCGCCGAGATAAAGGTAATTATGGGACTCTTGTCGATGTACCTTGACAAGTGCGGAGATTCCCTTATAAAAAGGGGAGTGCGCTTCAGGGTGATAGGCGACAAGGCGGGACTTGATTCGGAATTGCTAAAGAAAATAGAAAAGCTTGAAAACGAGAGCCGACATTTTGAGCGCGTGCTCAACGTGGCGATAAATTACGGCGGACGCGACGAGATAGTTCACGCGTGTCAAAAGCTTGTCGCACAGGGCAGGGAGATAAATAAGGACAATTTATCGCTCGCGCTCTACACTGAGGATTGCATTGAGCCGGATCTCGTTATCAGAACGGCGGGGGAAAAGCGCCTTTCAAACTTTCTTCTTTGGCAGGCATCCTATTCGGAGCTTTATTTCACCGATACGCTCTGGCCCGATTTTGGCGAGGACGACCTTAAATTAGCTATAAATGATTTTTATTCAAGACGCCGTCGCTACGGCGGTCTTTGAGGAGGCAGATATTTATGAAACAAAGAGTTATTACTGCGATTGTACTGCTTATAATCGCCATACCCGTTTGCATTTTTTCGGGAACCGTAGTGTTTCCCTTGACGATGGCATTCATAGGATTTGTGGGTGTTTATGAGATGCTTGGATGTATGGGAACAAGAAAGAACTTGTTGATCTCCATACCCCTTTATATTCTTTCCATAGCATCGCCCTTTATGGTTTGGCATGAATATAATCATTTTATTGCCAACCTTAAGCCCGACTACAGTGCGATCCTTTTGCCTTTGAGCTTTGCGCTCTATCTTCTTGCAGTTTGGGTATTCTCATATCAGAAGAATCAGGAAATCGATATGAACAGACTCATCACGAGTGCTATCATATCCCTTTACATAATCGGTGCTACCTCGTCAATAGTTATGATACGTGAGGTCAACGGCGGAGAGTACTATTGGTACTTTATCTTCATCGGCGCTTGGGTGACTGACATATTTGCATACTTTACGGGTATGCTTTTCGGCAAGCACAAGCTCATTCCTGCGGTAAGTCCCAAAAAGACAGTTGAGGGAGCTGTTGGCGGAGTGGCTTTCTGTGTTGTATTCTTCTTGGGATTTGGAGCATTGCTCAATCATTTCACAAGCTATGATGTAAATCTTGTTCTCATCGGCTTCGCCGGATTTTTCTCCGCGCTCGTTTCGATGATTGGCGACCTTTCAATGAGCGTTATCAAGAGAACTTACGGTGTTAAGGATTACGGCACGATTTTCCCCGGACACGGCGGAGTGCTTGACCGCTTTGACTCCATCCTTGCGGTAGCAGTCGTAATGGCGCTTTTCTTGGTGTAAATTAATTAAACAATAAATTGGGATTTAGCGAGCAGTTAGTTTACTACGAACCGCTCAAGCCGCTTGGGCTCCTACTTTTTTGAGGAAAAAGTAGGCAAAAACCTTTTTAAAGCGGCTTCGCCCAGACGCCGTTCGGTTTGTGCGTTTTTGGTTTGAGCAGATTTTACGTAAATTTTCGATAATTCAAGAATGAATTATCGGTTTAGAAAGCACGGCACATACTTACACGCAAGCGTGACGTATGCACCATACTTTCAAAACTACGAAAATCACTCCTACGGAGTAATTTTCTAAAATTTACTTACTATGTACCACAGGTTAAAGTCTGTGCTAACAAAGAAACAGTTAGTTGAG
>JBGVNP010000086.1:0-1728 GCA_045125655.1 Eubacteriales bacterium
GGCATATCATCCAAACCTTCCATGGTGTGACGGTAATAAGGCTCATTCTCCTTCACCACATGATTCATGATTTGCTCCAAATCAACACGTACATCCGGATCGGCATTCTCATTGATAGAAAGCGCACAGGAAGTGTGCTGCACAAAGAGATGAAGTAATCCGGTTTGAGGCAATGGTTTAGGCAAGTGACCCAACACTTCCGAAGTGACCAGATGACATCCTCTTCTTTTCGCTGTTAAATGAAACGTTACTTGCTTTATCATAATTTATGCTTTAATTTCTTTTCTAATCTTATTATTTCCGATACTGCTTAGTTACCACCGCATACCCACATCTCTTACATAATGGTTCGGTAGCCACATGTTGCGTAAAGCCATCATAAAGTGCCTTGGCACGGGGTGAAGCCAGAATTTCGTCGAGCGATTGTTCAAACAAATTTCCCAGCGTAATGTCGCCGGCATGGTCGAGACAACAAGGAACCACACTTCCATCCACCAAAACACCTATTTGATTGCGAAGCGCATAACAGAACACATCGGGTTCTTCGTATTCGGCATGCTCAGCATCGGGCCACTCAAACATACGATCGTATTCGATATAAAGATTCTCTGCCAACTTCCAACCATCGTGACGTTGTGTCCATGGACGAGGCTGGTACTGAGCAATCAAATCCTGAACGTAATCATTTGTCGTATCATATCCCCCTTGATTCCACAGACGAAGGACGATAAGCACACCTTTCGATGCTGCTTCTTGAGCAAAAGTCATCACCTGACGAATGTATTCCTCGGGATGCTCCTTCGCATTGCCTTCGTGAGAATGCAAAGAGATTTGGATTTTATGAGGATGAGCGTCTATCACACCTTGCGCTTTGGACAAAAGAGTACCGTTAGTAGTAAGTACTGGCACGAAATCCTTTCGACGGGCTATCCGAATGAAGTCCGACAAATGGGGATGCAAAAAAGGCTCTCCCATTAAATGAAAATAGAGAAACTTGATTTGTCCACGGAGTTTATCGGTCAACGTTTCGAACTCTTCCAAGGAAAGACGATGCTTGGCTCTATCCGTCTTGGGACAAAACAAGCAATCCAAATTGCAGATATTGGTTATTTCAAGATAGCAGCGGGTAATCATAGGAATATATCTAAACGAAAAAGGACTTCGTATGAAGTCCTTTTTTTGGGTGATCCGCTTGGGGCTCGAACCCAAGACCCCAACATTAAAAGTGTTGTGCTCTACCTGCTGAGCTAGCGAATCAAACCTCATTTCTTTCTTTCGAAAGATTCTTATTAAAAAGCCTTGAATTTCTCCAAGGCTTTTGCGGTATGGACGGGACTCGAACCCGCGACCCCCTGCGTGACAGGCAGGTATTCTAACCAGCTGAACTACCACACCATTGTTTTTAGGTTGCTTTCGTTCTCGATTGCGGATGCAAAGGTACGACTATTTTTTGAATCTGCAAGCGTTTTGGAGAAAAATTTCTATTTTTTCTGTTTTTTCTTGCTTAAACCATATTTCAAACCGACTTCTTTCCGTTCTTTAGTCATATAACTTTGTCACAAATTTTATCTTTTCTCAAAACTTCTTGCAAGAATATATTTGACATTTATAATATTTCGTTATTTTTGCGCACTAAAATAAAAAACAGATGAATATAGCTATCGTAAAATATAATGCAGGGAATATCTATTCGGTAGATTATGCTTTGAAACGTTTGGGAGTTAATGC
>JBGVNP010000087.1:0-28660 GCA_045125655.1 Eubacteriales bacterium
AAATATGAGATTTACCAATATCTAAACGGAACTGATATTAACAATATAGAAATTTTATCAAGTAAACAACAACAGAGTCGAGGGATTTACATTGATTCATTAGTTGACATTGAAACAAAACGGTTGATGGATTGTTTGACAAACCACAAATCCATTGTAAATTCTTCGTTTTTCGACTATTCTGAGTCTTACAGAGATTCTAAAATTGCAGTTTCATTATAAAAAATTGATGTTATAAAAACAAAAAAAACGCTCAGAGAATGGTACTCTCTGAGCGGTGAAAATAGAAAGTGAGGTAAATAATGTTAATAAACATAGTAGACAGGCTTTTAGAAAAATCTAAAGAGGCTTTTGTCATGGCTATTGAGGTTTACAATAAGCCAACAATTAAATACAGAGTTGAAGGATTTAGCTTTTTTATTTGTAATGCATGGGAGTTAATGCTAAAAGCACATATGATTAATAAGTTTGGTGAAGATAGTATTTACTATAAGGATAATAAAGACAGAACGATTACATTAGAAAATTGCCTTCAAAAAGTCATTACAAACGAAAAAGCACCGCTTAGAAGAAATCTTGCAAAGATTATTGAGTTGCGAAATACAAGTACTCATTTTGTTACGGAAGAGTATGAGATGATATATATACCATTATTTCAAGCTTGTATTTTAAATTTTGTTGAAAAAATGCAGGAGTTTCATAACATTGATATGACGGAGGTTGTGCCACAGAATTTCCTTACGCTTGCTGTAAGTATGAAGGCTTTAGATGAAAATGTAATTAGAGCAAAATATCCAGAAGAGATCGCCAATAAGATGATTTTAACAGATGAGCAATTAAAACCTATGATAGAGGAAAATAATCAAGGATTTGCGATTAAAATAGAACATTTGCATTTCATCACAAAAGATAAAAATCAAGCGACTTCGTTTGTTCATGTGGATAAAAATGCAAAAGCTGGTGTAAAGATTATAAAGGAATTGAAAGATCCTAATAATACACATAAATATACAATGAAGACGGCATTAAAAGAGATTAACCGTAGATTACAATCCGCTGGTATTGAAATGGAAATGAATCAATACGTTTTTGGGTTATTTACAAAGGTGTATGGCATTAAGGAAAATGAGAAATATTGTTATATACACAAACAATATGCACAACCGTCTTATACATATTCAATGCAAGCTATAGAGTTAATAGTTGGGGAGGTCTTAAAAGATCCTAATAATATAGTTAAAAACTTGAAAAAGGCAAAAAAAATAAGCTGACCCCAGGGGCAAAGGAATTCTCGGTCGAAACCTACTCCCATTCGGGAACCCAGCCTTATCCTTCACGAGTTAGCTTACTTATATTATACAGTGTATTCAAAAGTTTGTCAAGTATGCAACCAATTACATAAAAAACCGCCCTGCTCCGCTACCAACAGAACAGGACGGCAACCACACAACGGGTGCGTGGTACGAATATTAAACATCAAATAAATTGTACCACACCCTTGTAAATTTTGCAATAGAGTTTACAAGGGATTTTTGCACTCTTAAATAGATGACCGGGTGATTTACCCACCCATCTTCTTGATGTCAGGAAAATGGTCTTTAAAAAGAGCAAAAAGGAGGTACATTTATGCCAATTAACAAGGTCTTAGACAAGAACGGCAAGCCTGTTAAGAAAGACGGCAAAGTCAAGTACACCGTTAAAGTAAACTATGTTGACCAAATGGGCGAATATAAGCAAATCAAGCGTATTGTTTATGGTTCTGATGAAGCTAAGCAGTTAGAAAAGGAACTGACATATAAGGCTAAAGAAGAAACTATCTCCTCTAAGATGACTGTCAAACAGCTTTACGATGAATACATAGCTGCTAAAAAGCACGAAGTCAGAGAAACCTCCTTGAAGAAAACAGAACAGGTGTTATCGCTTCATGTTTTGCCGATGTTTGAGAAAACAAAAATAGACAAGCTGAATATTCAGAATTTGCAAAAATGGAAACAAACCATAAACGAGGGCGATTATCAAATCAGAACCAAGCAGAATTTTTATAAAGAATTTCGTACATTCCTAAACTATGCTGTAAAAATGGAGTATCTTCCGAAGAATCCGCTGCTTAAAGTCGGAAATTTCAAAGCCCCTATGGAACTAAAAAAGGAAATGGATTTCTATACACCCGAAGAATTTCAAAAATTCATCAAAACAGCAAGGACGTTCGCTGAAGAAAATAACGATATTACATCGTGGAGCTATCACCTATTTTTCTGTATTGCTTATTACACGGGTATGAGAAAAGGCGAAATTTACGCTTTGACTTGGGCGGATATAAAAGGCAACGAAATACATATTACAAAAAGTCTTACCCAAAAGCTAAAAGGTGGTGACAGAATTACGCCTCCGAAGAACAGAACGTCAATACGAACTATCCAAATACCCTCTCCGCTGCAAACGGTACTTGATGAACACAAAGAACGGTGCAAAACACTCGACAGCTACTCAGAAGATGTGTATGTTTGTGGAGGCATAAGAGCAATTCGCGATACCTCGGTAGAGAATTGCAATAAAAGGTTTGCTGAGCTTGCCGGGATAAAGAAAATCAGAATACACGATTTTAGACACTCCCACGCTTCCCTACTTGCTAACAATGGAATTAACATACAGGAAATCGCACGCAGACTCGGACACGCTGACATCAGTATTACATTACAAGTATATTCTCACCTTTATCCGAAGGAATCGGAACGGGCATTGACAGTTTTAGATATGGTAAAAATGGAATAAACGGGTCCGAAAAAAGTCCGAATAAGTTAAAACTTGAAATTTTTCGGCTATTCAATAAATAATATAAAAGTATCAAAAAATGGCTTTATAATGGGGTTATTTGATGTTTTGTTGTTATTAGGATAATGCTTAGAATTAATAGAAAATCTTTCCGATCGTCTCCACCAACCAAGCAAAAATACCAGTATTTAAGCCATTTTTGAGACTTTAAACTTTACAAAGTCCGAAAAAAGTCCGAATTATTTGCAGTATTTTTGGTTTAGACAGTCATTCTTATACGAATGGCTGTTTTCATTTTGTATAAAAAACACCGCCGCAAAGGAAAACTCCCCTGCGGCGGTTACTTATTTAATCGTTATTTTTTATCAAAATCTTCCTTTGCCACCTTCAAAAGCTTAGCAATCGAGCCGGGCAGACAACGAGGATTTATCTGATAGAGATTTTCAGCGATTGAGATAATCTCATTCAGCACTATGTAGCAAGCAACGATTAGAGAAAACGGCATATTTACATCAATTTCGATATGAGCCGTTACGAATAGAGTCGTTGCAACGTAATCTAAAAAGATACCAAAAGCAAGACCGACAAACAAGGCTATTTTCTTCCAAAAGCCTTGCCAAGCCTTTTGAGAGCTTAAGCCCTCCCCTGTTGCTTTGGCTTTGATAACTCCCGTTGTGAAGTCCATAACAACGGCGATTGCTACTAAGGCAATAAACAATCCGTATTGTTCAAAAAACGTAGCCACAAAGCCACAGGCTACGCTTACGAGCCATTTAAAAGTGTTTTCGGTCATAGTTTTATACCTCCTGTTTTTAATCGTCCTACGGCTAAATCTGGTCGAAATAGCCGTAGGACTTTGTTTAATCTTTAACGCAAATCTGCACCCTATCAATACCCTTACCACTGATACCTGCGTAAGTGTCCGTACTTCCGCCTGTGTCCTTTTTATTTTCCATCCAATCAAGATATGAGGTACTGCCAATCGTGCGAACACGGTACTTTACGGTGCAGTTATCGCCGTAAATTGTGAGTTTGTCGATACTGCCGTTGCTTAGCTGATGAGTAACTACATTAACGGGTGTGCCGTTAACCGATACTCTGATACCCTTAATCGCCTGACCGTCAATGCCTGCGTAATCCTCTAAATTCTTTACAGTCGGCAGCCAACCGCTTTCGGTTGTATAGACTTGATATGTAACATCGGGTGTTGATTTTGATGTACTCTGTGTTGCTTCTGCTGATGTCGTGCCGTCATACTGCGGTCTGATAATACCGATAATCTGCGACTGATAGCGTGTCATCTTTAAGACGTAACCGCCGTTGGAATAATTATTGTTTGCGGTGTTGCCCTCAACCGTTGTATAACTTCCGTCTGCGTTTTTGGAGATTATCAGTCCTATGTGGTCGGCAACTCCGTCATTATTCCAATCAAATAAAACAATATCTCCGTACTGACCGTTTGACTTTGACACCGTCAGACCCTTGCTCTTACCCCAGTTAAGCACTGTTGGGCAGTATGCGGTTTTTTCGCCGCCATAAAACAATGCTGACGCACCGCAAAGCCTGAAAATGTCCCAAATGAACGCACAGCACCACGGATAAGCCGAGCCGCTTACCTGTTTGCCGTAGTAGTCTGTATTGAAAATTACGTTGTTTGTACCGCCGTCATACGTTCCGATGTATGAACAGGCTTTGTCAATAATCTGTTTTGCTGTTGACATAAATTAAACCTCCTTACCGTCATCGCTTGGGTCGTACTCCAAGGCGTAGCGTGTGCCAAGTACGATATGCTTATCGCCAAGCTCAATCTTACCAACCGTACCATCTGAATACGCAAGTCTATACAAATGCTCGCAATCAATAGGTTGAACCATTGATGAGGCATTAAAGAGTTTAGTGCGTGGTACCGCTGACGAGTATAGTGCACTATATTGACTGAATGCCTCAGGTGTATCATGTAAACTCGATTGCCAAAAATCTTGTGCAGTACCACTTGTATTCGATATACTTTTTGTGTACACAAGTACATTCGGTTCGCCGACAGCAAAAAATCCTGTCAAATAATTATCGGCAAGGATATCAGTTGAAGTTGAATTACTTGATGTACCGATGTTACTGAACACAACACCGTATGAGGTACGCACAATATTATATCGACGGTATTCTGACGAAGAACTCACAGTACTGATTTCTGTCACGGTCCCGTCTTTGAAGCCTATTGATATCTTTGGTGCGTTAGAATCTGTGTAGAGTGTCAGCCACATGCTTTTGTCGCTGTCGAGATATATCTTGTATTGCTCCGCAGTATCGTCTGTGGCTTCGATTGTTTCAAACGATACGCCGTCAAAGCCTGTAAAAGCCTCAGTAAATTTCTCTTTCATGTGTTCGTAGGCATCCGCTGTCGGTATGCCGTAATATTTGTAAATCTTGTTAAGTACCATTATGTTTCCTCCTCATCTGTTACTTGCTCCGCTGTGCCCGATATTCCTGCCGCTATTGACCCGTCAGATATTGACAGCACTTCTCCGACTACTGTGCCGCTACTGCTCTGCGGTATATTCCAAAACTGCAAAATAACCTTATCCCCGACCACCAATGGTTCGTCAAAGATAATCTGATACAGGGCGATGCCTGCTTGTATAAGAGTGTAGTCGAAGCCACCTTTTAAGAACATGTTATTTTTCCAAACCGTCAAAGAATTGTGGTACCAATCGGCGTCGAAGGTATAGCTTGTAATTTCCGCTTGCGGCACGATAGCCTGTTCAATCAGCTCATAATCTCTGTGCAAATTTTTTGTGAAATAAGTAAAGGTTTCGTATTGCTCTTTATCAAAGTCACTCAAGCGGTTAAAAATATCCGCACTGCTGACAATCTTAGGAGTATCGCTCGTAACGGCTGACGGCTCGACGGACAGGCAAAACGTGGCTGTGGACACTTGACCGCTGCTGCTTGTTATCCTCACCTCGCACTTAGATACACCTGCAACAGCCGTCATTGCAGCGGTTATGGTTACAATTACCGCATTATCCTTGATTGTACACTCATCGCCTACGGCAGTTGCAGTATTGTTAATGCTTGCGTAGAGTAGTGCCGTATCAACACCCGATGTCACCGTCACCGCCTTGCCGTTATCGTAGAGTTTAATTTTTATTTGGCGTGCTTGGTCGTCGTATTGCTTGACATTAACTGTTTGCAAGCTCCTGTTTTGTATGTAGTCGAGTGCGAGCGTCGTTATGATTTTATCCATTTATACACCTCCGATATTTTTATTGCTGAACAAGTCGGCTATTGTTTTTTTGATTGTGCCGAGTTCGATTTTTTTGTACCTTTCGTTGAGCGAGTCATATTCTGTTTTTACAATCTTAGCCTTTGCCGTCACGTCTAACGGTTCATAATAGATTTGCACCGTGTCGCATAACCGACATGTGCCGAGATTCCGCAGGGTGTCTGCTACATCTACCGTAATGTTTGACGATATCTCAGTCAATGCCGTTCTGTTTGTGTCGACGTAGCTTTCGGCTAAGGTTTTTAGTTTAGCTGTTAATTCACTCCAATTCAGCGGAGCACCGCCGTTTGTTGGAGTGATGATTTTATCTTCTGAAAATTTCTCCGAAAAATCATAGGCTAATGCTCTTTGATATGACAGCCTGTCATTTTCGAGGTCTATCAAGTTGGTGTTTACAGCCATTTGATAGTCCCTTGCGTTGCCGTCACTATCTTCAACCGATAAATAAGCATACGGCAGAAAATGCGTATAGACTGTATTTATATCGCTGTCTTGCCTGTAAGTGCTGATATTCGAGCCGTAACGCAGGCATATACCTGAGTCCGTACCTCTTGCGGATAGCAATTCAATTTTGAAATTATCGTAATGGTATTCACCGCCGTAGCTGTCCAAAAATGAACCCTCGACACCGCCGAGCATATCACCAAGTCGGACAGGTCTGTCTTTACCAGTCGTTACTGTTGCTGAGGTCTTGATATCGGAGTAAAATTCAAACAGATTATCAAACGAAAGCAAGTCGGCGATGTCTTCCCACACTTCGAGCGGAGTGCCAGTCGGTGTATAGGCTTCACTTATTACATTGCCATTAGCTATGTACTTGACGTGCTGACCTTTGATTTCTATTGCTTTATCGTTTACGGACATCTGATAAATTTCAAATAACTGCGGTTCGTCATGAGGGTTCGCCATAGTTTTTACAAACATGCCGACCGCCACACTTTTACTCAGTCTGTCGGTCGGCAATATAGTCATTGATAATTCGTACAGTCCGTTGCGTTCTTCTGTAACAGTACAGGCTATACAATGGTTAAAAAATCCCAAGCCGTTGTTATCGTTAAAATCTGTTTTTACCGTGTCTGATTTGTAAAGTATCGGTTGCATTACAATCTCCTCCAGTTTGGGGTAATTTCGACCGTGTAATCATTTGCAACAGACACAGGCATTATCTGAACAGAAGAATTACCAGGTGGCAAGCTTGGAAGCCGCAAACCTGAAATTCTATTATTACAGCTGTTGCCGTCACCGTCATAGACATCTTCGTCCGCCTTGTCAATCGTAATTGAGCCGTCAACCCTTGCAGTAATCAACGCTTGACCTGCGACAGAAATATTGTAGGTACCGCTACCGATAATTTTTATAATCGGGGCACTGCTCCACTTTTCGGGGTTGAAAAGGTCTATCATCAAACTTGCGTTTGGTGTGCCTGTGTAGGTGAATGTGTGTGTGCCTGTGTCGTTGTAGAGAAACGGCTCGCAATTAAAGGTGATAGTTGTGCTTACTACGCCCGATGTATCAACCTGTGGGGTGGCAACAGCTGTGACAACCGCCCGTCTGAAATAGCCTCTGTTATATGTATCTCTAAGCACCTTGTAAGAGTGGTCACTCAACAGCCACTCGGCAAGTGCATAGACGAATTCCTGCTCGCTGAGATTACAAAACATAGGCACGGACGATATTTTATAGACTACTTCAATGTTTTTGTATCGGTTGTTATCTGTGATTACATCACCCGACCTGCCGAGCACTGACGATAGCGTTAAATCCCTCATAGCCACTGTGTAATGTGGTTTTTCGGTGATACACGCTCCGATATCCGAGAGCCATTTGCCGTTAAATGCTAAATCTGCTAACACCCAACCGCCACCTTTCTGCGGAGCACGATATCATAGAGCTGTGTTTCAATCATACTGGAAAGCTCGTTTATATCTGTGCCGCTATTGTTGTTAAAATTGTCTATATGGAGCGTAAACTGTATAGAGTTGTCTGTATTGGCATTGCCTAAAATACCGCCTGTACCGCTCAAATTCGAGGGATTAGCGACCTGTAAACGGCTGTCACCGCTTTTGAGGTTGACGGCAGGGTCAATGTCAAAGCTGGTTGGCAAAGCCTTAGTCATTTCGTCCGTTACAGAGTCCATTTCGTCGATAAAGCCCTCACCTATACCGAGGGCGAGGTTGTTACCTATTTCATCTCTGAAAAGTCTTGACGGTGAATGAATACCGAAAAATTCAAAAATGCCGTTAGTTACCTCGTCCATTAGTCCAAGAATATTGTCAATTAACCATTGCCCCGAATTTTTTAAGCCTTCCCATAAACCTGCGAGTAAATCCCCACCTGCCTCAGTCATTTTCGACACATAGCCACTCACAGAGCCGATCACGCTTCCAAGAATTGTACCCGTCGTCTCTAATAGGCTTGAAATAATTTTAGGTGATTCTTCTGCAAGTGCCAAAAACAACTTAACACCAGCTTCTATAATCAAGGGAATAAGCACATCTAGCTCATCGATTATTGCAGTAACTAATGTCGGAATTAAATCAACAATATTAGTTATAACCTTCGGTAGTTCTGCCACCAACGCCATAAACAGAGCGATACCTGTATCAATTATCAAGGGTATTAAATCGATAAGAGTGATTATAACCGCATCTATAATTTCAGGTATGCACTCAACGATTATGTTAATTATCATTGGTAGCTCGTCTATCAAAGCTGTAAGTAGCTCAATGCCCGCCTCCATAATCAGCGGTAACAAGTCCATTACTGCGGTAACTATCGAGGTTATAATATCAGGCAGGACTGCTACTATGTTGGAAATTATCAGCGGTAGGTTATCAACAAGTGCTGATATCAGCTTTACACCGGCGTTTATAATTGTGGGTAAATTTGTTGTAAGAGCATTAACAATCGCATTGAGAATTTCGGGAATAGCCGACACGATTGGTAGTAAAATATTAGGTAAATCTGCTACAAGTGCCGTAAAAAGAGTAATACCAGCCGCGACTATTACTTCAACGCTTTCTGTTAAGAAATTAACTATACCTGTGATAATATCAGGAAGCTTAATCAGAATATTACTCAAGATTAACGGCAAGCCGTCAAGTAGCGATGATATGAGTGTTATTCCCGCTTCCATAATTAGTGGGATTGCGTTTGACAGCACTTGTAATATAGCGTCTATCAGTGCAGGTAATTCATCAACAATAGAGTTAATTACAGTTGGGAGGCTGTCAACAATTCCGCTCAGCAAATCTAATGTCGAGTCAATTAAGTTAGGAAGTATATCCGTTAGTACATCTACAATTAAATCGACTAACTTGGGAATAATTTGCGGTATTAAATCTAAAACAGAAGTTGTAACACTGCCTATTAAATTAGTAACCGTTTCTGTTAAACTCGGAAGCGACTCCATAATCGCTGTGCATACTCGGTCTAACAAATTAGGTAACACATCTATAACTGTTACTAATGCCTCGTTTATAAACTCAATAATTGATGTTGAAAAGTCTATCGAGTCAGTTACAGCAAGAACAAACACGCTAATCAAGCTGTCAATTACATCCCTACCGATTTGTGAAACAGTTTCAAGAATTGTACTTGCATTTTGAGTAAAACCTCTTATAACGGCTCTTAATATTTCACTTACCGACTGTGCAATGGTTGAGGAATTGTCAGTAAATGCCTCAGAAATAGAGTCAATCAAGGTAGTAGCCGACTGAACATAGGTAGGGATTTCAGCAACTATATTTGTTGCCGCCTCGGCTATTTTTGAGCCTGCAACTTCTGCGACTTCCTCTATACCGCCGTTTTCAAAAGCATTGGTTAGTTCTGTGAGGGTTTCCGTACCGAATTGAACGATAGAACGTAACTGGTCGTTAAGCTCCTCGTAAAGTGTCAAACCCAAGCCACTGAGTGCCGACTCAAAGATAGTAATGTCACCCTCGAGATTGTCAATCATTGTGTCGGCTTGTTCTTTAGCTGCACCCAAGCCATCACTCGCACTTGCTAAGCCATTTTTAAATTTTTGTACCTTTTCAGTAGATGAGGCAGTCATTTTATTAAAGGCATTCAAGCCGTTTGTTGTAAAAATGGTATTTTTATATGCGTTAGCTTGCTCCTCGGTCATAGTAGAAAGTTTGCCGTTAAGTTCGTCTACAACCTCGTTAAATTCTCTTGTATTTCCTTGACTGTCATACGCTGAGATACCGAGTTCATCAAGTGCAACCTTAGCCTCCGCTGTAGGTGTATATAAGTCAGCCATAGCACGGTTTAGAGATGTTGCCGCCTCTTCACCTGTGATGTTCTGCTCTGCAAGTCTTAACAATGACAAGGTGACATTATCGGCACTTTGACCGTAGCTGTCAGCATTTGCCGCCGCCCTTGACAATGCCGCACCTAATCCCTCTACGTTCGTATTAGCAAGAGTAGCACCCTTTGCCATAAGGTCGGCATAGTATTGTGCGTTTTCCATTGTGTCGCCAAAACCTTTGATTGCACCGACTGTATAAGAGGCGGCATTTTCCATCGACAGCGTACCCGCTGCCGCAAGATTGAGCACCTCGTCAACTGCAGCAATCTGTTCTTCCGCCGACAAACCAGACTGAGCAAGAATATTAAGACCCTCTGCCGCCTCGGTGGCTGTAAATTTTGTTGTAGAGCCTAATTCCTTTGCTTTTGTTTCAAGCTCGGTAATTTGGTCTGTTGTTGTACCCATTGTTGCGGCGATTTGAGATACAGCCGTTTCAAATTCCTTGCCCTGTTCAACAGAATATTTACCAAATGCAAACACACCTTGACCGAGTTTTAGCATAACTGTACCGACAGCGTTTGCAACTGTACCCATTGCTGTTACAAAACCGCCTGCTAACTTTTTGGCGGTAGTCATAGCCGTGCCAAAATTCAGCATTTTCTTTTCAGCTTTTTCTGTCTTTTCGGCAGTATCTTCCGTTGTTTCGTTTAGTTCTTCTTCCTGTTGGTCTAAATCATCAACATCTTCTTCCGTTTGTTCGGCAGTGTTGCCCAATTCTTCCTGTTGCTCTGCAAGTTCTTCTGTTTGCTCCGCTGTTTCCTCTGAGGTGTTGTTTAAAGCCTGCTGTTGCTCCTGCAAACTTTTAAGCTGATTTTCTGTGCTAAGAACTTCACGCTGAAAAGCTCTGTATGCGTCACCGCCTATTTCGCCGTTTTGAAATTGCTTTTGTACTTGTTCCTGTACTGATTTCAACGTTTGAAGTTTAGCAGATGTATTGGCAACTTGTTCTGCTAAAATTTGTTGTTTTTGTGCGAGTAGAGTTGTATTTGTAGGGTCAAATTCCAACGCATTTTCGACTTGCCGTAACTCTGTTCTTAAATTACTTGCCTTGCTGTTTACTTCTGCAAGAGCCTTTTGCAAGCCGACTGTATCTCCACCAATTTCAACAGTAATTCCTTTTATACTGCTTTTTGCCATTTCTTCACCTCTTTCTGTTTTTGAGTAATAAAAAAGCGCTTGATTTTGGGCATTGCCTTTTCAAGTGCAAAAAAATATTTTAAAAAGTTTTTTAAAAAACATTGACAATACGCATAATGCGTGTTATAATATATACAGGAGGTGAGGAAATGAGGTTCAGAGAAATTGAAAAGCTACTCCTTGCTGACGGCTGGGTACTTAAAAATGCAAGAGGTTCACACAACCACTACATACACCCAACAAAGAAAGGTAAGGTCACAATACCAAATCATAGAGGTGATTTGGATATGAAAACCGTAAATTCAATTTTCAAACAAGCAGGGTTGAAATAAACCCTTGCTTGTACCTCACCTCACCGCCTAAATTGATAATTATGGAGGATTGAATATGAAATTAGTTTATCCTGCTGTTTTTTCACCACTTGAGGAAATGGACGGCTATTGTGTTACATTCCCCGATTTGCCCGGTTGCGTTACTCAGGGTGATAACTTAGCCGACGCAATTATAATGGCTATTGACGCCGCCTCTGGTTGGGTACTTGATGAAATCGAGGACGGCAATCCTGTTCCAAAAGCAAGTAAGCCGTCTGATATCGTTCTTGAAGATACAAACGATTTTGTAAACTTAGTAGCCTTAGATATGGACTCCTACGCTGAAAAGTATGGTCAAAAGGCTATTCGTAAGAATTGTACTATTCCTGCTTGGCTTAATACAATTTCAGAAAGAGCAAATATCAATTTCTCCGCAGTCTTACAAGAGGCTTTAATGGAAAAGCTCAATTTGACAAATAACCTTTAAACTTTCCCTCTCAGATTTTCTGAGGGGGGGATTTTTTATTCCCACTCACTAATCTGTTTCTTAAATCTGTCGTACTTTTCTTTGCTTATCAATCCCTTTTGATAGCGTTCCTCAACTAAAGGCTCTACGGCTTTTAGCTGATTATAGCGTTCTTCATCGGTGCGGTAGTTTTTGTTTTGGCTTTTCATAATCGACATATTCTTAGCGTGGATAAAATCAAGTATCAAGCCGATATTCCATTCATCAATTTCGGAAGCAGTTAAGCCTGCGTTAAAGCAACAGACGACAAGCTCCTCACTCGTAAGAGGCTTGCCGTCTGAACTACTTCCCTTTATGCGTTTTTTCTCAGCGTTTTAAATGAGCTTGTAATCATATCTTGTAGCTGTGCGAAAACCTCGAAAATCGGGAACTCGTCAAAGCTGTCGTACCAAGTCTGTGGGTCGGGGATTGTGTTGTCGGCTGTCTTTGCTAATGCCCAAATCACCTGTTCAATAGCCTTGTAGGAAAAGCCTGACACATTGCCGTTCTTAGCCTCCTGTACCAACATAAGGTCGGCAAGAAACTCTGAATTGAACTGATTGCGGTATCTCATAATTGTACCGCCTGTTGTCTTGAACGTTACCTGCTTACCGCCGATTTCGATTGTTTTAATCATTAAAAATCACCTCGAATTAGTCTGTTGGGTCATCTGTCTGCTGTGTATTTGTCTGCTGTGTTGGTTCTACCTCGTTCAAATCAGGCTCTACTACCTCTGTAAGCTCGTCTGTACCGCTAATTGTAAATCTTACATAGCCGTCAGATACTCTCGGACTTGCCTTGATTGTATACTCGGGGAACTGTGTATCCCACTTGCCCTCCTCGGCTGTCTTGCCCTTAATATCGGGTCTTGCAGTAACCTGACAATTATAGAAGATAACAGTCTTACCTACGTCATCAGTGTCCTTATCGGAGAGAATAAGTGCAAATCTCGGTCTTTCCTTGTTTGTGGTCTTTTCAAGCACGCCGTTTGTCGCAACCGTGTTGCCGAGCCAATGCTCGTCGATATCGTCGATAATATCAATAAGTGTCAGCTTGATTTCGTAACCGTCGTTTTCCTCGCCGCCGTAAACAAGCTGAGAGTTGGCATAGATTGTCTGTGATTCGCCCTTAGCCGTTGCGGAGTATTCTCTGCCGCCTGCTTCGGCATCGGCAAAATACACAGGTGTGCCGTAGGTTGTTGTATCTCTTGTAATTTCGGTAATGGGGGCATAACCCACTCTCCAAAGTTTTGTTTGCATAGATAAAATCCTCCTTAAAAATAGAATCTGTAATAAGTAATGCAGAGGCTCTCCTCTGCGATAAAAGAACGTGCTGTTTCGTACGTTGTAAAATCGTCTAATAGAGCTTCTACAACATCTTCGCACTCCTGCGTTTGTGTAAGCTTGGTGTACAATTCAAGCTGTATAAAGGTTTCCTTATTCACGGTCTTGCTGTTCGCCGCCGTGTTTTCGCACTCATTATCCACATAGATAAGATACGGTGCTTTCTGTGGCTTGGCAAAGACAACGTGAGCCACAGGTATTGGCAAGCTGTTCAGCATTTTTACAAGCTTAATTCTGTCGAGTTTATCCATTTCCTGCCTCCTGTATTGCCTTTTCAACCTCGTTTAAAAATTCGTTTATCGTCTGCTCTTCGGCAGGCTTGATATGCTCTATCGCCCTAACTCTTTTAGTGCCGCCCTTGATAGCGTGACCGTACTCGAGCAGGTGCGTGAGTTGGTAATCGGTAGCGTTATGCACGACAAATACGCTGAGCGTTCTGCCCTTGTGGGTTTGTTTAACTCGCCAACCCTTCCCGTAATCACCTGTTTTTTTCGGGCTTGTCCGTTTGAGAGTGGTACGCAACTTTTTGGCACAGCTTTCAGATGATACATTAATTCGGCTTGCGACCTCATTACTGTACTTAGTTAGCTCGCTCATAATTTGGTCTGCGATATCAAGCGAATTACTCATTGCCGTCACCCTCGATTCTGCGTTCTACCGTTAATTCAAGCTCCGTTTTGCTACGGTATGTTCTAATGACTTTGTAAAGCTGTCCGTTATAGCGGACTGTTTCTTCCTCTTCGTAGTCATAATAATCGGCAAGCACCATTTTAAAGCTTGGTTTTAAGCCTGTTTGTGCAGCGGTGTAATACTCAGACTGCGACACGGAGCGGACATCGGCAAACACCTCACGAAATTCGTAGTCCTTGAACTGATTGCCGTAATCGTCCGTTTTTATAACGCTTTTTCCAAGCTCAATAACATCATTGTACATCGCTGTCACCTCGATATTTTTGACTAAGACTCAGAGCATCTCTCAGTTTTTCATAGTCTGTTTGATACTGAGTACCTTTTCCGAGATAGTCATACCTTGCCATAACATAGATTTTAACGGCTGTTTCGAGCAAGGGTGCGACAGCCTCCGTGTCATCGGGGACTGCCACACCCACACGGTCAAGCTCTGCAATACAGGCGGAGATGTGTTGCTCGATATCCTCGTCGAGCTTGCTGTGTGTTATCCTCAGAGCCGTTTTAACCCTATCAAGCAACATATCATATCACCTCTTACGCCGATGTTACAGTCAAAGTAACAAGGCTGTTCTTGTCTACGACCTTACCGTCTACAATCATAAACGCCTTAGTAATCTTGTCCTCTGTGTCGTTATCTTCGTAGGTCTTAACGGTTACGTTGAGGTTCGTGTTAAGGGTATAGTCGGCAGGATTGAAGAGAAAAGCAACGACTGTGGCCTCTATAACAGATGCGGAGTAATTAGGCATATACTCGTCAAGAAGAATTACGGAACGACCGAGAAGAACTCTGTCAATTTTGCCGTTAATGCCGTAGTTTACTCTTGCGATAGGCTGACCGTTCTGGTCCATCATACTGTAGAACTCCATGAAAGTTTTCTTTGTCATAAACCACTTTGCACTGCCCTCATAAGCGGTCGGGAGTGCGGCTTCCATATCGCAAAGAAGTGAAAAGCCGAGGGGTTCATCTGTACCGATAACAAGTGCCTGACCGTCGGCGGGTGTTTCCGCAAGAATACCCTTAGGCTTGCCGTTGCCGTCACCGCTTACAATAGCCTGCTCTAAAGCCTTAACCATAGCGTTTGCAACGTCATTTACAAACTTGCTCTCAAAGGCAGAAAGTGCCATTGTTTCAACCTCAAGTGTCATAGATACAGCACATCTGAGCTTGTGGTAAGCAAATGTAACGGTACCGTTTACGCCGTTTTTCTGCACAGCAGATGTTGCACCCTCAGCTACCCAAGAGGCAACAGGCTTAACGTCACTCGTTGGGATAGCCACACCGCCCTTGTAAGATGTGCGTGTAACAAGCGGCAAGAGCATACCGATATTTTCAATTTTTTCAACAATTTTGTTGAGGACTGTTGTCGGTATCATTACGCCCACATCTGTTGTGGTGGTTACTTCGTTTGTGTATTCCTTTGGGAGTTTTGCACCCTTGATAACGTAGTTCATAAACGCATTGCGGTACTCTTTTGTTTCGAGGAAATCATTCATTGTTTTATTCGCTCCTTCGCTGTAAATTTCAGGAATTTTGTTTGTGGAATTGCTCAAAGCATTAAGATTTGCCTGTGCTGTTGCCTGATTTTCAAAATCAGTATCAAGCTGTTCAATCTCTGTCTTAATCTTTTCATAACCTGCAAGGTCGTTTGTGTTAATAAGCTCCTGTGCCTTGTCGAGCATGGAGTTTCTTTTGTTTATGTAATCTGTCTTTGTCATTATTTAATCACCCTTCTTAATTTGATTAGGCTCAATTCAGCCTTTGCTTTTTCGGCTTGATACCTTCGCCGCTGCTCGTCCGTAAGGATTGTGCAGTAGCCGTTTATCAAGACCTCTCTGCCTGCGAGCTTATCGCACAAGCCAAGCTCCACCGCCTCTTTAGCCGTGAGCCATGTTTCTTTGTCCATAAGGGCAAGCAACTCATCTTCCGATTTGCCTGTTTTATCGACATAAGCTTGGCAAACAGCCTTATCGGATTTTCTGAGCACCTCGCTCTCGTGCCTGAACGCACGGAAGTCGCCGCTTGCAGACGTTGATACGTTGTGTATCATTACCATTGATGTTGGACTGATATCACACTCCGCCGCACACATTATCACGCTTGCGGCAGATGCCGCCAAACCCGTGACGTGCATTTTTACAGTGCCTTTGTACGAGCGGATAGCCGAGTAAATCTCCGTTGCCGAAAAGATTTCGCCGCCGCCCGAGTTAATGTAGATATCAACATCACTGCCGTTAGCGGTATCGAGTGCCCTTTTGACATCATCGGGGCAGGTGTTCTGCACTCCGTAATAGTCATAAAACGGCTTGTCATCATTCGGAATTATCGTTCCCTTGATGTTTATTTCCATTATTCTCACCTCCCTCCGCTGTCGGTCGTGTATCTAATCTTCTGATTGGTTTATCGCCACCCTCAACAGGAGCAAGGTTGAATATTGCTCGCCATTCGTTAGGTGTCAACGCACCACGGTCAACCATTTGCAAGAAATTTAACTTTGTGCTTATTGTTGCACAGCTTAGATTAGATGCCTCAAAGATAATCCTATTGCCGTAATTGCGTTTTTTGCGTGTAAATAGCTTTCGTGTAAATTCATTAGCAAGGTCAATCGCTATCGGCTCAATGTTATTTTCATAGAATGAGTTCCACTCGTCCTCGGTGTACTCACTTTGAACGATTTTCTTATTGATGCCGAAAAGACTGTAAATACGGTCGTTAATGCTGTTCATTACGTCGAAATTCGGTACATAGTCATTAGCCTTAATCTGCTGAATATCAGCCTTTGCGTCCGTTGCGGCAACACCGCTTGTAGCATTTGAAGTGTCAAGATACATCTGAGCAAATTCCTCAGCATTCCTGCGGATGTCCTCAGGGCGAAGTGCCTGTGTATATTTGATAAGCCACTTAACTACGTTACTGTTTTTGATAGCCTTGACAATGCCTGTGTCAATAGTTCCGCTGATGTTCAGCAGCGGTGCAAGTATCGGCATTAGAGCGTTGCCGAAAATATCATTGTCGCAGTAATCCGTCCGTAAATGGATAACATCGTCATAGCTGTATGTATAAGTCTTGCCGTTTTCAAGTGTGAATTTAAGATATAAAGCAGAGTGCTGATACACCGCCTCTACGTTAATCGCAGGAAGCGGAAAAATCTCCGTAGGATAGCCGTTCGTATCTCGGACTATCAAGGCAAAAGCATTACGGTTAAGCATTAGCTGAGCCGTCATTTTTTCAAGTAGCTTTTGCATACTCATCAGCGGATTTGGATTTTCCAAAAGGACTTTTATGTACGGCTCAGGGTTCGTTTTTACATCGCCCTTTGTTTCAAAGATATGCTTACCAACGAGCTTACCCACCGCCTTGACATAAGGTGCAATGCACGCTCGGACGATATCGGACTCGTATATTTTGCCATTCCAAAAGTAAGTACCGTTGCCCCTCTCGGTCACAAGCTGATATTTTGTAAGTGTATCTGATTTTTGGTTTTTAAAAATTTTCTTAAATATGTTCAATTTTTCACCGCCTTTCTAAATAATGCTTAAATAATTATCTCGTTTATTCAAATAAACCACATAAGCGTCAAGCAAAGCCGCCGTGCCGTCTATTCTCTGTGTTTGTGCGTCTGTTTTACAAGGCTGAATATTGCCGTTGATATCGGTCTTAACATCTGTATTGAGTAAGCACCATAAGTCAATCGGGTTATCATCATAGACAATTCGTTTTGCTTGCAAGTCGGCTTTTAGATTTTTCATAGGCTCAGAAAGAGTAATTACACCCTGTCGCACCGGGATAAGCACCGACCGACCAAACTCCTGCTCAAAGGCTCTAAGTAGCTCATCGGAAATGTGCCAAGGGTCATAGCCTATGCACATTGGGTAGATGTCGTCATTATCTCTGATTTCGCAAAACCAATCGAGAAATACTCTCTTGTCAACCTTGTTACCGGGATATGCTCTCATTAGTCCTTGACTAATCCACAAATCATAAGGCACGTGGTCACGTCCGTCACGATTACCCTTTTTGTTTTGCTCGTCAATAACTCGTTGCGGTATCCAGTACATAGACTTGACGTAGATTTTATCGTCATTAGGTCTTTGAAAAATCGCCTTTGCAGCATTAAGGTCAACGCTGTCTGCACCGTCAAAGCCACCGATAAAATACCTGAATTTATGCTTCGGGATTTTTTCATCATTGAAAGCCTCGTCATAAGTAAGCCACCTACTTTGTGGATTTTCTTTAAGGTTAAAATCCTTAACCATTACCGTCGGCTTAAAGCTCGGGTCATTCTTCGCTTTACTTACCATTTGACGTAGATAATCAAAGGATTTTATCGTTCCCAGCCCCGGGTTAGCCTTTATCCACATATCTTCTTTATCCCATTCCTCAGGGCTGTCAAGCTCATAGATAAAGGGCAGATAATGTTCATCTTTAACCGTGCCGGCAATAATCTTTGACGCATACTCATACTGTGCATCAAAAATGCCATTTCTTACAAATCCGTTGGTCGTTATGGTAAACAAAACAGGCTGTGAGCGTGCACCCATAGCCTGTTTGATTAAATCGTATAAATCTCTGTTTTTTATGGCGGCAAGCTCATCAATAACACCGCAATGCACGTCCAAACCGTCAAGGTTCCCAGTTTCGCTCGCCAAAGCCTTAATAAAGCCGAAATTATAGGCAAAATATAAGTCACTCGCTCTCTTGCGGATATGCTTCCGCAGGAACGGTGACTTTTGAATCATTTTATAGCAGGCATTAAAGCCGAGTGTTGCTTGCTCTCGCTGAGTAGCAAGGTTGTAAATCTGAGGTGAACCCTCGCCGTCATTACACAGCATATCAATTTCAACCGAGCCTGTTTCGGAGGTCTTTCCGTTTTTTCTACCCTCGATAATAAGACACTCGTTGTACTGCCGTTTGTCGGTATCGTCAACAAAGCCAAACAAAGCTTGAAGTCGTGCCTTTTGAAACAGCTCCATTTTAAACGGCTGACCCATTTTTTCACCAGAGGGATAACAACAGAAATTTTCAATAAAATTGATATGCCTATTTGCAATCTCATAATCAAAATGGTATTGCTCAGGCTTTACAAAGGCATTGAGCATTCGCTCTGACTGCCGTTTCATTTTTTCACAAGCTATGATTTTGCCGTCATAGATTGCGGTGAAATACTCCTCAAACTCCGTCATTTAGCACCACCGCCCGAAATAAAGGCAATAAATGGGTCCGTCTCTGCTCTTTCCTCGGCAGGCAAAAGGTCTGTGAGCTGTTTGATAATTTTTTGATAAGATGTGTTGAGGGAATTGTACAAGTCCGCAACAGGTCTTTTCCTGTCGTAAGGCTCTTGATTTCCTTGTGAGAATTTCTCTGTCAATCCATTTTCTAAGATGTCTGTTTCGCAGTCCTCAAGAGTAACTCTCATATATGCCGCACGCTGGATTAAGCCCTGTGCGGCTTTTAATTTTTTCTCATTCTTTAAATCGCCATAGACTTTGATTAATCTGCGTTCCTCAGCCTTAATTCTTTCTTCTTTCGTTTTCTCTTTCATACTTCTGCCTCCTTTCCGCAGAATTTCAATATATTTTCGCCACTTTTGGGGAGGGGTGGACTGCAGAACCTCGTGCGTTAAAATTCACCTCCCTCCCCTCGGTCTCCCATATATCAAGATTTTTCAATCACAGGGGGGCGGTATCACACGACCATCAGCTCCGATTTGCGTTTTCATTCGGCTACCAAAGTGTTCATCATTATGGCAGTCGTGGCAAACATATTCTAAATTGCTATGATTTAGCGTGATATTTGGATTGTTAATATTCTTAGGTGTTAAGTGTACCTTATGATGAACTATGTACCCAGGTGCAGTATAGCACCGCTGACACAAGCCACCGTCAATTATTATTCGTTCGGCAATGAATGCTTGTCTGCATCTCTGCCAAGTCTTTGATTTGTAAAAGTGTTTTGCAAATTCTTTCATAACTTCCTCTTTAAAAATGAGCATAAAAAATG
Source organism: Eubacteriales bacterium (assembly GCA_045125655.1). GTDB lineage: Bacteria > Bacillota > Clostridia > Oscillospirales > CAG-272 > RGIG4608. The sequence goes on from JBGVNP010000087.1 coordinate 20,352, forward strand.
CCGACAATACTAAATATTATCGGCAAAAAAATATTTTATTTTTATAAAAAAGTGTTGACAAGCACGGTTAGTCGTGCTATAATATATACATAGAGAGGAGGTGAGTAAGATGATAAACAAATGGGCTGAAAAAACAAAAGAGCTTAACAAGCTGGTGGAACAACTTGAAAAGCTCTTCATCAAGATAATATCCTTAGTCGGCTGGATAATTATTTTGATTGAACTGATTAAGCAATAGCTTAGTTGCCAACGACTACAGGGTAAAACCTGTAGTCCGAGGCTCAGCCTAATTCTATCATACGTTTGTCACAACGTCAATATGAAAAAAGAACTTTTTAAATTAATTATTAAAATTTTGGAATTGATTGGTATAATTGCATTTCTTATTGCGATTATATTATTCATTCTCAACGGAGGCATTAAATGAATTTAAAACAAATTCGCACTGACAAAGGACTTTCAGTTCCTAAGTTAGTTGAGCTTTCAGGAGTTCCCCGCCGTACTATTCAGGATATAGAAAAGAACGGCGATTGTAAGGTATCGACAGCTATCAAGCTCGTCGACGCTTTAGAGGTCACACTTGATGAACTTTGCAGAACACAACAAGAATAATCACTAAGTTAGTACCGCTCTCGTTTTGAGGGCGGTATTTCTTTACAACACAAAACCGCCCTGAAACAGGACGGCTCGTGTTTTTAGGAGTACATCAAAATGCGTATAGCCAAATGGAGAAAAAATCAAACTATCACGTGGTGGTAAGAACAAGAGTTGCACTTGCATAAACCCGATTAAAAGTCGGGGGCTTTACTGTTAAGCTATCTCACCGTAAAAACTCTTGGTGTCGTTACTTCCCTGATAGTGGGAGAATTACTGCCAAAAGTTTAAGTTAATGTCCCTCTCCGAGGCACGTCGAAGAGAGGTGCGGAGGGTCCTATCTGGTTGTAACAATCGTCGGCGGAGGAGGTAACCGTGGTGCGGTCAAAAGTCCTCGGGGGATATTTGATTGGTTATCTCGCTTCCGCCCTATTGCTACGATACTATTTTACTACTTTTTGGACTGCCATTCACTGACATTTACTGACACGCATTTTAGTGCCTCGCCGTGAATACGGTATATCTGTCTCGCACTATAATTCATTTCGCCCGCAATGCCCTTAATGTATTCCCCTGTTTTAGTATCAAAATGACTCTCCCAATCTTGAAACAGCAGATACCGTCTTTCCAGTACCTCTCGCTGAACGGGGTCGGGTACTGCTTGTATTGTTTTTTCAATTTTCAGCCTTGCTTCAACAAGACTGTCTATAAGCTCATCTGCTTTCTGCTCGTATTCAATCACTTTGCAAACAGCTTCGCCTAATCTATCATTGCTCCCACCGCCCTTTACACCGACATCGTCAATCTGCTGACTTTTGCCGTAAAGGCTCTCTCTCAGCTTTTTGGCTTTAGCAAGCGTTAAATCTATTCTTCGGTCGATTATGTAGGCTTGATTTAGGTACTCCTTTGCCGTCACTTTATCACCCCTTGTCGTTGATAAGCCTTGTAATATCCGTAACTCAAAGCTCGTTCACCTCTTTCCTTGCGTTCTTTGTTAAGTTGTTCGCACTCGTAAACGTCTTTCGAGAGGTTGTCCTTGAATTTCTTAGTTTTTTTCGGTTTAGGCTTTTCCATTTTCTTTTCCTGTTGGAGTTTAGCTAATTTTTCGCATAGTTTTGAGCAGTACATTTTCTCTCTATTTTTGCTCGTTCTGATAAAGGGAGAATTACAGCATTGGCAAATTGATATAGTCGGCTTTTTCTCCGTTCTTCTTTTCTCCCTTTGCTTTTCTTGATATTTTCGATTTATAAGCATTTTATTTTTGTAACTACAATCAGGACTACAAGTGATTTCGTTCTTAAGCTTCGTGGTAAATTCTTTACCACAGATTTTACATATCTTTGCATACTCCATTTTACCACCTCCGTAAAATCGTTTTAAATTCGTTCTAAGCGATTTTTAACTACAAACGATACTTTATACTCACTTTTCACACTTTCGCCCGAATTAGACCCGTTAGCGTTTAAATCTAACCAGTCTAAAGCTTGACCGCAGTCGGGGCAGTATTTGATTTCATATTCACGATGAAAGTAATAATCTCCGTCCTCGTTATAGACTTTTTCAGATATGTCATCAATCATGAACTCGCACTCAGAACAAATAAATTCATCAACAGGGTGCTTATCTGTCATATTTCTTCCGTGCTTAATCTCTTGCACATCAGCGGTACACATTTCTTCAATAAAATTTAGAATATCATTGATATCACAAACGCCGATACCACACCAGTTATCACTAATAGCGTCATATAATTCATCAGCGTTAATGTATTTAATCATTTATTAGTTCCTCCTGTAATTCTTTATTTAAAACTCTCCTAAATTTCTTCTTAGCTATCTTACGGTTAAGTTTTTTTTGCTTACTCCAACCATTGTGGTTAATAGCCCAACAAGCAAAGCGGTGGTCAAATTCGGATTGAAAAGATTTGCTTATCTTCTTGAGTTCTGTTCTAATTTTCACTCAAATCCTCCCTCAACCTTTCTTAAACTCAGGGCATTTTAGCACTAAGTAGGATGTTACAGTCTTTTCGTTGTACGTTCCCATTCTCATCTCTGCTTCCTCTGCCGTCCAGCCTTGTACCGGCTTAAATTCCCTGCTCCAACTGCATCCGCATTTCAATGATGGCACTGCGTTGATACAGTTCCAGCATAATGTTTCGTTTTTCATTATCCATTCTCCCTTATTTGTCCGATAAATGGTCGTAATAACTTTTTGTTGTCTTGCCGTTTCCCGTTACTGTTGCGGTAAGCCTGTTTCCGATTTTCTCACCGTTCGCAACACGGTACACGTTAATCAGGTCTTGCTCCGTAAATTCATCGAGATTTTTTGCGTACTTTTCTGCAATCTTTTTTTTGCATATCCACAACAGCGACATAATTTTAAAAACTCACGCTTGTCCATATCACTCTCGCTCCCTCCCATCAAAAATTCTAACCAACTTCCTGCAAATCTCACAGCCCTCCTTCTCTGCCTTGATAAACCACTGGCTCTGTCTGTTGCGGATTTCGCAGGCTTGGTTAAATATTTTTTTGCTGTCCCAGTAATTTATCAAATCTCGTTCGAGCAGTGTTTTTTTGCGGTTTAACTCATCTGCTGTTATTTGATTTATTCGGTACTGATAAATATACAGCCTCAGCAGCTCCACAAAAAATTTCTCTCCGAGCGGCAAACCGTCTGCGTTTGGGTCCTTTTGTTTTGCTCGGGTTATCAGATTATCAAGTTCAGAACGGTAAATCGTCATCTGTGCCATAGCTTTCCCCCTTCTTCAAATGTGCTGTCGGCTTGCTGTCTGTTTCGGTGAAGCGTTGCTTTGCTCCGTCAAAAAAGTAACTTATCTCGCCTGTGTCACCGAATTTATTTTTATCAAGCTTAAGCGTGGTGTCCGACGGCAAAAAGTCCTTGTTAGATTTATCGTTTACGAACGGTCGTTTGAGCAAGATAATATAATCACTGTCCTGCTCCAAGCCTCCGCTTTCCTTTAATGCCGACATCGTCGGTTCTTCTTTTGCACCTCGTGTCAACTGCGACAAATTTAATATGCTAATATTCATCTGCTTGGCGGTGCGTTTTACAAGCTGAGAAATGTAATCCACCCTTTGACGAGTGCTTTCAAACTCCCTCTTAGACTGAATAATCTGAACATAATCTATAAATACCAAATCAGGCTTAAGCTGGCGGATAATCTCAACAATGCGTTCAATCTCCGAAACGTTATCAATAATCGTCATATTTTCAAACTGCCTCAGCACCGATTTCACCGTGTTGAAATTCACACCGTGCTTGCCTGTGATTGCATAATCAATATCGGCGACATCGGCGACTATTTTGTCATAAATCATTCGGCTTGACATCTCCAGGCTGAAAAACAGCACCTTGATATCTGGATTATGCACCGCCATATTTATCGCAAAAGTCGTTTTACCGACTGACGGTCTTGCTCCGATAGTTCCTGTCGTTCCTCGCATAATTCCGCCGTTTAGCATTTTATCTAATTTCGGGAAGCCTGTCGGGATAAGCTCAATCGGGTTTGAGTAATCGTCAAGATATTTTTGCAGTGAATTTACGGCTATATCTGTTGCCGCTTCTTTTTCGTCAACTATCCGTCGAATGTCCTCGGCGGTGTAGTCGCTTGTGACAGTAAGCTCAGCAATTTTCCGTTTAAACTCACTGTCAACGGCTGACTTTTTCAAAAAATCAAGAGTGGAATCAACTCTGCTTTCGTCAACGGTCTGAGATACCGCCGTTTTGAGTGCCGACATCATCACGCCTTGCTCGTCAGCTGATAAAGCCGAAATATACGCGGAATAATCGGAATCGGGGCAGGTTATGTAAACGTGTGACAGCTTGCTATAAAGCTGTTTGCCTATATCGGTCGTGAAATATCCGAAATTAAAAATCGTGTCACGGATTTCAATATTTCCCGAAAGCAGAGCCGTAGCTAAAAGTCTGATTTCAGTTTCTACCCGATAATCAATCGGCTGTGTCTTCTCCATGCTCCTTTAGCCACTCCCTTACTTTTTTCTTCTGCCCCTCGGTAAACACACCGCCGACCTTTATCCATTCCTCGGCTGCTTTGTATTCGTTCTGACCCTTGCCCTCGCAGTATGTTCTCCATTCTCTCCTCGTCAGCGGCTCGGACGGCTCGCCCCCCAAGGGCGTGACGGACGGCTGAGCCGCCTTGTTTTCTTTCTGTGGTGGTGTGTGTGTGCCTTGGGGGCACACACCACCACTTGTTTCATTGTTATATATATCTTTAGATATATATTTATTATCTGTTGCCCTTTGTTTGCCCTCACTTTGCCCTTTGACTGCCTTTTTGTTTGCCCTCACTTTGCCCTCACGCTTGCCGTTTTGTTTGCCCTCAATTTGATAATAACCATAATTTTTCACAGTAATAATGCGATATTTCGAGGTTGATTGGTTTGCCACCTCTCCTGTTTTTTCGAGTTTTTCAAGTGCAATACGAACCTGTTTCACTGTCAAACCCGTTTCAGCAGATAATGTTTGCAAACTGGTTATAAAACTGCCTCTTTTAACCTCAATCCCTCTCCATACTGTGTCAGTGTAATTAGCTCGTAAAATACAGTGTCTAAATAAATGAGCTGTGTTTACATCAGTGTACCATTCCCAATTCATTATTTTTCTGTATTCAACTACAAATCCCTCTAATTCACTCATTCTCAACCTCCCTTATAAACTCCCTCGCCTCGTCCACGCTTCGCATTATGATGTACTCAAACCCCAATTTCTCAACTGCCGTTTGAAACCTCTTTTGTTGCTTACTCTGCTTTCCCGTGGCTGTTTTTATCTCTATAAAATACGTTTTCCCACCCTTGCAAAAAAGCGTTAAATCAGCCTCTCCCGGCAAGCCTATGGTTATCGGTGTTCCGTACATTGTCAGAAATGTTCCGACATTATTTCGTCTGCATATTCCAACCCGGGACAGCTCGACACGGATAGCGTTTTGTATTTTCGTTTCTTCTTTTTCCACCTAACCACCCTCTGTTAATTTGCTGATAATAAACCCAACCGGGCTTGTATTTGTGATATTTCGCATACTCTGCAAGCTCCTCTACCGTTTGGCACTCGTTGGGTGATTTGTAAAATTTCACACGCTCTCTTGTGCTGTTCGGGTCTGCTAAATTTACAAGCTCTGTTTCAACCTTACTCGTACCGCTGTCACTCTCAAACTCATATCCGCATTCGCATTCTCTCGTGCTTATCGGCAATGCTCTAAAGCAATTAGGGCACGTCTTTAGCGGTGCTTCGCCTGCTTTTTTATTCTTTCGAGGGTGCCCTTCCAAAAGCCATTCACGCTCTTTATCGGGAAATCCGAAACGCTGAATATTGTTGACGTGGTCGATAATAATTGCCCGTTTATTCGGCTTGTATCTCATACATCTCATTGACTGCTGTGTGTATAAAATCAGCGACTTTGTCGGTCGGAGTAAAATCACACATTCACAGTCGGGAACGTCAAACCCTTCGGAAACTATATCGACATTGCAGAGAATTTGAATGTCACCACTTCTGAATTTTTCAATAATTCTGTCACGCTCGCCCTTTGGAGTTGTGCCGTCAAGATGTGCTGATGTGATACCCATTTCGTTAAATTTTAAAGCTGTCTGCTGCGAAAATTCCACAGTCGGAAGATAACAGATAGCCTGCTTGCCGTCGGCTAATTTTCGATAATGACGAACGACATCGCCGTAGATTTTTCTTTGATTTTTATTAAAAAACTGTGCAACCTCCGACTGAATAAAATCACCGTTTCGTATATGAAATTTTGGCATATCAATCACAGGTGCGTAGTAGTCGTAGGGTGACAAATAACCATTTGCAATAAGCCATTTTGCGTTTACTCCGATTATTAATTTATCGTTGACATCGGCAAGTCCTGAGCCGTCAATTCTCTCAGGAGTAGCCGTTACTCCAACCCTTGGAATATCGCTGAAATACTCATAAATCCGCTTGTATGACACCGCAAGGCTATGATGATTTTCATCTGTAATAATAAGGTCAGGCTTTGTTTCTCGTTCCAGATTTCTCGTCACAGTCTGAACCATTGCGATTTTACAATTTTGCATTTTCACACCGTATTTTACAAAGGTTGAGAAGATCTGCTGACAAAGCTCTTTTCGATGAACAAGGAACAAAACCTGCTTATCCATAAGCGTGTAAATCTTTGCAATCTCAGCCAAAATAACAGACTTACCGCCACCGCACGGAAGTACAATGCACGGTGCGGTAAAACCATTATCAAGCGATTTAAAGAAATCATCAATCAGCCTTTGCTGATACTCTCTTAAAGCCATTTTTCAAAGCCATCAATCAGAACGGCAAATCATCATCAAGAGGCATATCGTCATAGCCTTGACTACTTGCATTTGATGACTGTGAAGGTGCAGAACCGTTAAGATATTTCGGCTCAGGCAGCTTGAATTTTCCCTCTTTCAAATCGGCAAGAGTAATCACGGAATACGGTCTTGCAGACATACCCTGATAACCGTTGTAGTCGTACTCTTCATCTCTGAAAATCATACCGACCTTGCAATTTTTAAGTACGGCACCGTCCCATTCCTTTGTGAAGTCAACCTTAAGATTATTGCTCTCTGAAATACGTTTTAATGCTGTTTTCAAGCGCTTTTCGTTGTTCTCGTCAAACTGTCCGCCGTTAGGATAATTGAGGCGGTAAACGCCCTTAAACTTCGCCGTTGCAGGATAAGCCTTTTTGTCTGAATCAAACTTTTTCATAAAGTAATCCTTATGCTCACCGTCTGAAATATCAAAAAGAATACAGAGAGTATATGTATCTCTGCCGTCCTTATCCTTACCTGCCTGCTCCTCAGCTCTGATAATCTTAACCTCATACGCACCACTGGGGAGCTTAAAGCTATCTGTAAATTCCGGTACGTCGTTGTAATTTTTAAATGCTCTCATTTTTTTAATTCCTTTCTTTGTTAAATAGGTCTTCATAAGACCCTCTGAAAATGATTAAAGTTGCGTGCAACTATGCAACTTTTTATGTAAATAAATTGTAAATTAAAGTCCGTAATACTCTCGGATAGTGGTGTCAACGAGTTTTAGGTCGTTGTCAATCTCGTCTTTTTCAAACATATCTTCAGGTGTTTTTGTGATATCGCTACCGTCAGTATGTACGCTGAAAAAGTGTCTCCTATCCTCACAGATACAGCGGATCGCTATTGTAACCATACCCTCAACACAAACCTTTTCTTCAAGCAGTCGCCCAAGCATTTTAAGCTTAAAACCGCCACTGTTGTTCTCTTCCTCGTGCATAATGACATAGACAATTTTGTCCTCCGGTAAGTCTTTGATGAACTCGAAAAGCCCCCAAAACTTATCTCCTATATCGTTGTAAAGGTCGTAGGTTGATGAACCACCTCCACGGGTTGAATGACCTCTCATAAAAGTATTTGTGAGTAAATAGCCTGCATCATCAATGATAATAATTTTCGACGGAGATTTTTTCAATGCCGATTTGATTTTGTCGTAATTATCGGAATTGATAACATATTTAAACTTTTTTCGGAAAGGTAAAGGCTTTCGCTCCACATTGATTAAGGTAATTTCTTCCTCGTCAAAACTCTTTAGACTTCGGCTTTTGCCTGTACCACTTCGCCCATAAATCAGAACAGGAATACCCATTAGGTTGTCACCTCCTACTTGATTATTACAGAAACAGTCCTCACAAGCTC
>JBGVNP010000088.1:0-2180 GCA_045125655.1 Eubacteriales bacterium
AAGGAAGAGCTTCTTAAGATGAACAAGCAGCTCAACCGCATAAAGAAGCCTAAGAATAAGTAATAAATAAAAAACCGCGACCTCTTATTGAGGTTGCGGTTTTGCCTTTTTGCGCAAATTAATTGTAACGGGTGCGTTGCGAAGGAGTGAATCGTGTAGAAGAGCTAAAAACATTTCAATAGCGCGAGGCACGCCGTAAGGGAGTTCAGAACCCAAATTTGCGCAAAATACATTTGTAAATGATGAAAATTTGGGCGCAAATTAAATCGCAACTAACGTTGCGAGGGGTTCAAATCATAAAGCACATAGCAAAAATGGTACATAGGATGAAATCCTATGTACCATTTTTGGCACGCCGTAAGGGATTCGAACCCCCGACCTTTTGGTTCGTAGCCAAACACTCTATCCAGCTGAGCTAACGGCGCATTTTTTCGTACTTATATATTATACCATAAAATTGTCTTTTGTCAATAGCTTTTTTTGAATTTTTTTGATTGTTATTCCCTTTTATTTTGATTGTGCATCTATTAAAAACATGCACAAAAAACATTATAAAATATTCTAATTTTCATAAAGTTTGCACAATGTTAATTTTTTCTTAAATATTTTTGTCATTGTTCGTGATATACTGAAAATAGAATAAGCAAGGTCACAAACTAAATATTTCGGGAAGGCGGTGTGCAAAAGACATAAGATCTTGCATATCGCTAATTTTGTCTATTGGCTCGGCAAGGGGCTGAGCTTATAAATAAATAGCCGCCGTGAGCGGCAAGAGGAGGTCCATATGAAGATAAACATTATCGGCAGACAGTTGAACGTGTACGACGACACAAAAGCGCTTATCGAAGAAAAGCTTGCAAAGCTTGATAAGTTCTTTGGCGGCGAAGCAAGTGCCACTGCAACACTTTCACACAAGCGCAATCTTTGCACGCTGGAGCTTACGATCAAGGCCTCAAACACGCTTTTTAGAAGCGAGGTTGACGCCGACAGCTTCAGAGACGCTTTGGATAGATCAATTGAGAATATAGAAAGACAGATCCGCAAAAACAAAACGCGCCTTCGCAAAAAGCTGCGCGAGGGACTGATTCCCGAAGGCTTTGTTGACACAGCTCCCGAGGAGCCCGAGGTTCCCGAGATCATAATTCGTAAAAAGAAATTTGAATACACGCCCATGTCGGCTGAGGAAGCCATTATGCAAATGAATCTTTTGGGCCACACCTTCTTTGTATTCAATGATGCGGACACGGGTAAGACCTGCGTGGTATACACGCGCAGAGACGGAAATTACGGCCTCATAGAGCCCGAAGGCTGATAACGCGCACAAATGGGCGCTTGATATATAAACACGCATAAAAAAAGAACCGCAAGCTTTGCTTGCGGTTCTTTTATTATCACGCTATAATTAGCTGAGCTTACCCTGATTGATCTTGATGCCGGGGCCCATCGTGGAAGCTACTACGCAGCTCTTGATGTACTGACCCTTTGCAGCAGCGGGCTTTGCCTTGATAATAGCGCCGAGAAGTGTGTCAAAGTTCTCCTGGAGCTTCTCAACACCGAAGGACGCCTTACCGATGGGGCAGTGGATAATGTTGGTCTTATCAAGTCTGTACTCGATCTTACCAGCCTTAGCCTCGGTAACTGCTCTTGCAACGTCGGGAGTAACGGTACCAGCCTTAGGCGAGGGCATAAGTCCCTTAGGACCGAGCACCTTACCGAGACGACCGATAACACCCATCATATCGGGGGATGCGATTACTACGTCAAAGTCGAACCAGTTCTCTGCGGTGATCTTCTCAGCGTACTCAGCGCCGCCTACGTACTCAGCGCCTGCGTCGAGAGCCTTCTGAACGTTGTCACCCTTTGCGAATACGAGAACCTTTACGCTCTTACCTGTACCGTTGGGAAGAACTACCGCACCACGAACCTGCTGGTCTGCGTGACGGGAGTCAACACCGAGACGTACGTGAACCTCAACGGTCTCATCGAACTTTGCCTTGGAAGTCTGGCAAACGAGAGAGAGAGCCTCAGAAGGATCGTAGAGTCTGTTCTTTTCAATAAGCTTTACGCTATCAGAATATTTCTTTCCCATGTCTACTTACCTCCTTATTAGTCTTCTACAAGAACGCCCATGGAACGAGCGGTTCCTGCTACCATGCTCATAGCAGCCTCAATAGAGCCTG
>JBGVNP010000089.1:0-3794 GCA_045125655.1 Eubacteriales bacterium
CATTCTGGAGCTGCCCTTGTGTCCGTACCGAGATTCTATCGGTCGCTTATGCTCCCTCCAGAATGACACAAGGGCGCGATAGAATCTCGCGCGGAACGATTTGCGCGGAGTCTTGCCAAATCAGCACAAACTATATGGCTACTTGCGCGAAGCTCTATAAAAAAGTTTTTGCGGAGCTTTTTTCAAAAAGCGACATTATTTTTATAAACTAACTTTTTCAATAGCCCGACAAATCAAAATTTGAAGTCAACTAACTTTCCAAGGAGGTAAAAAAATATGCTCTCATTTGAAAGCGATTACATAATTGGCGCGCACGAAAAAGTGCTTGAGGCGCTGATAAAAACGAATAATGAGGTGATGTCGGGCTACGGCAACGACGCTCACACCGAAAATGCGAAGAAGCTCATAAAAGCAGCGTGCGACGCGCCCGAAAGTGAGGTTTTCTTCCTCACGGGCGGAACACAGGCAAATCAAGTTGTCATTTCGACAATGTTAAAGCCGTTTGAGGCGGTCATTTCCGCAAAAACAGGACACATCGCGCTTCACGAGGTGGGTGCGATCGAGTTTACGGGTCATAAAGTCATCGAGCTTGATCAAAAATTAGGAAAGCTCGACGCGGCGAGTGTTCGCGACTACCTTGAAACTTTTTGGAACGACGAAAACAACGCAATGATGGTAGTGCCGAAAATGATATACATCTCCCACCCCACCGAATACGGCACGCTCTACACAAAGGGCGAGCTTGCTTCCCTGCGCGCGATCTGTGACAAATACGGCTTAAAGCTCTTCCTTGACGGCGCGCGCCTCGGATACGGACTTGCGAGTTGCGAGACCGACGTGAGCTTGCCCGACGTGGCGCGACTTTGCGACGTTTTCTATATCGGCGGAACAAAGGTCGGCGCGCTTTGCGGCGAGGCGGTTGTCTTTGCCAAGGGCAACGCCCCCGAACGCTTCCTCTCACAGACCAAGCAACACGGCGCAATGCTTGCCAAGGGACGTCTTACGGGCGTTCAGTTCGAGGCGCTTTTTGAGGACGGACTCTATTTTGAGATAAGCAAGAACGCGATTGATCGCGCAGAGGAATTAAAGGAGCTTTTTGCATCGCGCGGATACGAATTTTTCCTCGATTCGCCCACAAATCAGCAATTTATAATTCTTAACGACGAGCAGATGAAGCGAATCGGCGAAAAATGTCGCTTCGGCTTTTGGGAGCGTCTTTCGGACGGTCGCACGGTGGTGCGCTTTGCGACCTCGTTCGCGACAACGAGAGCGGATATTGATGCCCTTTCGCAGATCGTTTGATCTTTAATTGGGCAACGTTTTCCAATTATTGACAATCAGTGTGTATTATGATAAAATTATATTAAATAGAAAAACTTACGGAGGAAAAAGCTATGAAAAAAAGAATTTTGGCATTACTTTTAGTTTTTGTAATGCTCTGCACAATGCTTACGTCCTGCGAGGTATTAAAGCTCGTGAACAACATTCTCGGCTTATTCGGTGGAGATGATGTGACAAATAAGCTCTCGATAAATCTCTCCCTTCCCGATCCAAACCGTTGTACAACTCACATAATTGAGCTTATCCCCGCGATCGCTCCTACTTGCGAAACGCCTGGCGCGTCGGCCGGTCAGTATTGCAAAAAGTGCGGCGCGGTAATAGTTGCACAGACTCAGCTACCTGCGACGGATCACGTTTACGACTCCGTGGACGACAAGACCTGTAATAACTGTGATTTTGAAAGAGAAATCTCGTGTCAACATATTTCAACCGAAACACTTGAGGCAAAGGCACCTACCTGCACATCAACGGGACGCACCGAGGGTGTGCAGTGTGTCGGATGCGGCAAGATACTCTCGGGATTTGAGATCGTTCAGATTGTGGCGCACATATATGATGATGAAAATGACGAAAGCTGCAACACTTGTAATTATATAAGAAAGTTAAACTGTCCACACGAGGTGACGGAAAAGCTTGAAGGCGTTAAACCCACGTGCTCTGAGGAGGGTCTTACCGAGGGCGTTAGCTGCGTTCACTGTGGTGAGATCATTGTTTCTCAACAAATGATCGAGTGTCTGCCCCACGTTGAGGGAGATTGGATCGTGAACACCGCCCCCACGGACGTTTCCAAGGGTAAAAGACATACCGAATGTGTGAACTGCGGAGCTAAATTGCGCGAGGCGGAGATGAATACCATCCCCTCATCTGCGGTGAGTGGCTCATACGGTCTTGCCTTTGAGCTTAATAAGGACAAAAACAGCTATTCCCTTGTGGGTATTGGCGACTGTGGAGTTTCCGAGATAGTTGTTCCAAGTTATTATAACGGTAAGCCCGTGACAAAAATAGCGGACGGCGCGTTTTTGGATAATACCGCCATCACGGGTGTTACTATTCTTGACGGTGTACTTACCATAGGAATAGAGGCGTTCAGAGGATGCACGGCGCTTGTTTCCGTTAACATTCCTGAAAGTGTGACAAGCATCCGCGATGCCGCATTCTATGGTTGCTCGCGCTTGCAGAACATAGAACTTCCAAGCGGATTGACGAAAATAGCGGACTTCACCTTCTTCGGTTGTGAATCCCTCATGGGTGGAGAAATTATTCCCGACGGCGTGACCTCGATTGGCGATTATGCCTTCTACGGTTGCCGCGGAATCAGCAATATCGCGCTCCCCTATACGCTTAAGTCAATAGGCGCGCATGCCTTCTACGATTCCTATATTATGAATATAACAATTCCCTCAAGCGTTGAATCCATCGGAAGCCACGCGTTCTCAAGAACGATGAAAATCGCGCTTTCCAATACGATAAGAAAAATAGGATACAACGCGATTCCGCGCGGCTCCGAGGTGACATTTGACGGCACGCTTAAAGAGTGGAACGGAGTTGTTGTAGACCCAAGAAGTGAGCATTTCACGGTCATCACGACCGACGGAACGTTTAGACAGTGATTTTTCAGGAGGTGTTGATATGAAGAAAGCATTTGTTTTTGTATTGATTATGATCTGCCTTTTGTCGTTTGCCTCTTGCGCTCCTGGAGATGGCTTTGGCAACGATATTCCAATGTCTCAAGCACCGCAGAACACCGTTGCATCGATGCCCGATGAATTTGAGGGCGAGTGGGATATTCCTTCCGTGAGGGACCCCTATGCCGAGGTTGCCGAGAACGAGTATAATATGCCCGTTTACAGATTTGATAATTATAGTGAGCTTGCTCACCTTGTTGAAATAATCGGCGAGGATAACGTTCCCAAGGAATATGAATATAAACCCCACGAGCATAACGGCGAAACCGTTGAGCCGGAGGAGTATTATAAGGCGTTTTTTGAAAATTATACCCTTCTCGTGGGTTGCAGCTACGATTATGACTGCACCTTTTGCGCCGAGGATACTTTCTCTTATGAGATAAAGGACGGAGCGATGCTCGTTAGAGTTAATGTTAAGGAATTTTTTGATTGCGAATGCTCCACAGATCCAAGTAAATATGATCCCAAATATCACAGGCACGAGGGTAAGGTTTGGGTGTGGATCGCCGTTCCCAAGAAAGACCTCGCAAATTGTGAAAGCATTACCTTTGTCACCAATTTGATTGACAATACCGCACAGTAAATTAATAAAAAAGCAGTGGAGCATCGCTCCCCTGCTTTTTGTTTGTGATTCAAATTTTGATTTATTGGGTACTATGTTCGCAGAAACCAATCGGTTGTTTTGTCCACTTTTTCAAAAGTGGCGCCCTGCGCGTAGCAGAGCCGCGCGGCTTGAGCGCACTCGGCGTTTCTTTTCCATAGCTTTTC
>JBGVNP010000090.1:0-10733 GCA_045125655.1 Eubacteriales bacterium
ATTAGAACTTCAAGCCGCCCTCGCGAGCGCCTTCAGCCAATTCCGATACACGTCCGTGATAAAGATAGCCGCCTCTGTCGAATACAACTTCGGTGATACCCTTAGCATTTGCTCTTTCAGCAATTGTTCTACCAATTGCTCTTGCTGCAACCTTGTTGCCGCCGTTACCCTCGAAATCCTTTTCGAGTGTGGAAGCGGAAACTAATGTTACGCCTGCAACGTCGTCGATGATCTGTGCAACGATGTTAGCATTGGAACGGTAAACTGCCAAACGAGGACGAGCTGCTGTTCCGGAGATTTTAGCTCTGACTCTTCTATGTCTCTTAAGACGAGCCTGATTTCTATCTTTTCTTGATACCATCTTTTTCCACTCCTTTCATTATTTACCGGTCTTACCGGCCTTGCGGCGAATATATTCATCAGAGTATTTAACACCCTTGCCGTGGTAGGGTTCGGGAGGTCTCTTACTTCTGATTACCGCTGCGAGCTGACCAACTGCCTGCTTATCAGAGCCGCTTACGATGATCGTGTTCGCATCGGGTGTTTCGATCTTAAGTCCTTCGGGCTGTTCGATGTGAATGGGGTGAGAGTGACCAAGGTTAAGAACGAGCTTTGTGCCCTGCATAGCTACCTTGTAACCAACACCTACAACCTCAAGCTTCTTGGAGTAACCTGCGCTTACACCAACAACCATGTTGTTGAGGAGTGCGCGTGTAAGTCCGTGAAGGCTTCTGTCTTCCTTCTCATCTGTGGGACGTGTAACAACGAGCTCTGCACCGTTCTGAGCGATTGTCATACGGCTGTGGAGCTGCTGCTCAAGTGTGCCCTTGGGGCCTTTTACTGTTACGTAATTGTTCTCGCCAACTGTTACTGTAACACCTGCGGGAACTGTAATAGGCATTCTACCAATTCTTGACATAATTATCTACCTCCTATTACCATACGAAGGCGATAATTTCGCCACCGATTTTCTCTGCTCTTGCCTTCTTATCTGTCATAAGACCCTTAGAAGTGGAAACGATAACTGTTCCAAGACCATTCATAACCTTGGGCATATCCTCGTAACCTGCATAGATTCTAAGACCGGGCTTAGAAACACGGCGAATTCCGCGAATAACCTTCTGTTTTGCAGGAGTATACTTAAGAGTTACTCTGATGATACCCTGCTTGCCATCCTCGATTACCTGATAGCCCTTAACGTAGCCCTCTTCAACGAGAATGTCTGCGATTGACTTCTTCATGTTAGAAGCAGGAATGTCAACTGTAGCGTGCTTTGCGTCGTTGGCATTTCTGATTCTTGTCAGCATATCTGCAATAACGTCTGACATCTGCATAATTTTTTCCTCCTTATATGCAAGTAAATTTGTTCTTGCTGCCAAACTGAGTTAGATCGGCGGCGTATCGGTGGTAAATGCATTAAATTTACATTCCTTCCGATATGTTGGAGTTTATCCAATGACCCTCACTCAAGCAAAATGCTTGAGTGAAAGTGTTTAACGAGTGTTTGCTGTATTACCAGCTTGCCTTTCTTACGCCGGGAATTTCGCCCTTATAAGCGAGCTCACGGAAGCAGATACGGCAGATACCGAACTTACGGAGGTAAGCGTGGGGACGTCCGCAGATCTTGCAACGGTTGTACTCACGTGTGGAGTACTTCTGTGTCTTCTGCTGTTTAAGGATCATAGCCTTCTTTGCCATCTTACTTTTCCTCCTTAGTTCTTAGCGAAAGGAGCGCCCATAAGCTTAAGGAGCTCTCTTGCTTCTTCATCTGTGTTTGCTGTTGTTACGAAGCAGATGTCCATACCTCTGATCTTCTCAACCTTATCGTACTCGATTTCGGGGAAGATGAGCTGCTCTTTAAGACCGAGCGCGTAGTTACCTCTGCCATCGAAAGCATTGGGGTTGATACCCTTAAAGTCACGAACTCTGGGAAGAGAGAAGTTGAAGAGTCTATCAAGGAACTCATACATCTTGTCGCCTCTGAGTGTAACCTTAACACCGATCTTCATTCCCTGACGGAGCTTGAAGTTCGCAACGGACTTCTTAGCAAACGTGGGAACTGCCTTCTGACCGGAAATAAGTGTAACGTCATTAATTACGTTTTCAATTGCTTTGGAGTTGTCCTTAGCGTCGCCTACACCAACGTTGATAACGATCTTATCAAGCTTGGGGATCTGCATTACGCTTGTGTACTCGAATTTCTTCATAAGAGCGGGAGCAACTTCAGCTTTATAGAATTCTCTAAGTCTTGCCATTTCTTGCTACCTCCTTATCAAAGCTGTGCGCCGCATTTTGCGCAAACGCGGACTTTCTTGCCGTCAACGATCTGGTGCTTAACTCTAACACCCTGATTGCACTTGGAGCAGTAAAGAGCTACCTTGGACGCATAGATTGCGCCTTCAGTGTCAACGATACCGCCTGTTTCACCCTGCTTTCTGGGCTTAACGTGCTTGTGGATGATGTTTGCACCTTCAACGATAACCTTACCCTCTTTTGTGGATACTGCGATTACCTTACCCTTAACGCCCTTGGAATCACCGGAAAGTACTACTACAGTATCATCTGTTTTAACATGCAATTTTGCCATTTTCAGATACCTCCTGATTAAAGTACTTCGGGAGCGAGAGAGAGGATCTTAAGATAATCCTTCTCACGAAGCTCTCTTGCTACGGGGCCAAAGATACGAGTACCCTTGGGGTTTTTGTCTTCCTTGATGATAACTGCGGAGTTCTCATCAAACTTAATGTAAGAACCGTCGGCTCTCTTGAGACCCTTCTTGCTTCTTACTACTACTGCTTTAACTACTTCGCCTTTTTTAACAACGCCGCCGGGAGTTGCCTTCTTAACGCACGCTACGATAACGTCACCGATATTTGCATATCTGCGAGCTGTACCGCCGAGTACGCGAATGCACATGATTTCCTTAGCGCCTGTATTGTCGGCTACTTTCAACACTGTCTGTTGCTGAATCATTTTTGCGTTCCTCCTGTTTTCAATACGATCCAGTCGTACCTACTATAATTTCGCGATTATGATTTAATATTGTGAATGATTTAGAACTAATTATTTAGCTCTTTCGATGATTTCAACAAGTCTCCATCTCTTTGTTTTGGAAAGAGGTCTTGTTTCCATTACTTCTACCTTGTCGCCGATGTTACATGTGTTTTCTTCATCATGTGCGTGAAGCTTCAAGGTTCTCTTAATGATTTTACCGTAGATAGGGTGCTTTACATTATCCTGTACAGCTACTACGATTGTCTTATCCATCTTGTTGCTAACAACAAGACCAACTCTTGTTTTTCTAAGGTTTCTTTCTGTCATGACTCATTCCTCCTTAAGCATTCTTCTCTTGAAGAACTGTCATTACACGAGCGATGTCCTTCTTAACGTCAGAGATTCTGTGGGGGTTGTCAAGCTGGCGAATCGCGTTCTGGAAACGGAGTCTGAAAAGCTCATCCTTGAGCTCCTTAAGCTTAGCTTCAAGCTGTTCTGTTGTCATGTTTCTGATTTCTGCAACTTTCACGGCTTATACCTCCTCTTCTCTAACTACGAACTTACATTTGATGGGGAGCTTGTGAGATGCAAGACGCATAGCTTCTTTAGCAACGTCCTCAGCAACTCCGTCCATTTCAAACATAACTCTGCCGGGCTTAACTACTGCTACCCAGTACTCAGGTGAACCCTTACCGGAACCCATTCGAGTTTCTGCGGGCTTCTCTGTGATGGGCTTATCAGGGAAGATCTTAATCCAAACCTGACCACCTCTCTTGATGTAACGCGTCATAGCGATACGGGCAGCTTCTATCTGATTGCTTGTGATCCAAGCAGGCTCAAGGGCCTGAAGGCCATACTGACCGTTGGTAACTGTGTTACCGCGGCTTGCCTTACCCTTAAGTCTTCCGCGCTGTACTCTGCGGAATTTCACTCTTTTAGGCATTAACATTTTTGCGTCCTCCTTCTCTGGGAGTTCTGTCGCCTCTGTTGTTATTTCTGGGACGACGGTCGCCGTTTCTGTTGTCCTTGCGGTCGCGGCGGTCGTTGTTGCGCTTTACAGCAGGGCGGTTAACTTCGTTAAGAACTTCGCCTCTGTAAATCCATACTTTAACGCCGATCTTACCGTAAGTTGTGTTTGCTTCCCAGAAGCCGTAGTCGATGTCAGCTCTGAGTGTCTGAAGCGGAATAGTACCCTCGTGGTAATGTTCTGCTCTTGCGATTTCCGCGCCACCAAGACGGCCGGAGCAAGTGATCTTGATACCCTTTGCGCCGAGTCTCATTGTGTTACGGATAGCCATTTTCATTGCGCGGCGGAATGCTACGCGGTTTTCAAGCTGAGCGGAAATGTTCTCAGCAACAAGCTGAGCGTTGAGGTCGGGCTGCTTAACTTCAACAACGTTGAGAGCTACGGGCATGCCAACCATCTTTTCAAGCTGAGCCTTATATTTTTCAATCTGCTCGCCGCCGCGACCGATTACAAGACCGGGCTTCGCGCAGTGTACGAATACTCTAACTCTCTGGCTGTCGCGCTCGATCTCGATCTTGGGCACGCCTGCCTTCTGGAGTTCATTCTTGAGATATTCTCTGATATTGTAGTCGGAAACAAGAGTGTCGCCAAAAACTTCGTCTTTTGCGAACCATCTTGAATCCCAGTTCTTAATTACGCCCACACGCAAACCGTGGGGATTAACCTTCTGACCCATTTTAGCTACCTCCTATTTAGACTCTTTCTTTAACCACGATTGTAACGTGGCTTGTTCTCTTCAAAATTCTGTCTGCGCTTCCCTTTGCTCTGGGCATGATTCTCTTAAGAGTGGGGCCGGGGCAAACGAAGCATTCAGCTACGTAGAGCTTTGAAGGATCCATATGATTGTTGTGCTCTGCATTTGCAATTGCGCTTCCCAACAACTTAACAAGGTATTCAGATGCGCTCTTAGGTGTATTCTTGAGAATAGCCATTGCAACGCCTGCGTCCTTACCTCTGATGAGGTCGAGAACGATCTTTACCTTACGAGGGGAAATTCTTGCATATTTAAGATGAGCTTTTGCTACATTGTTTTCCATACAATTCTTTCCTCCTTAATTATTTACCGTTGTTGGATGTCTTTGATCCTGCGTGACCCTTGAAGGTTCTTGTAGGAGCAAATTCGCCAAGCTTATGTCCAACCATATCCTCAGTTACGTAAACCGGAACGTGCTTACGTCCGTCGTGAACTGCGATTGTGTGTCCAACAAATTCAGGGAATATTGTTGAAGCACGAGACCATGTTTTGAGAACTTTCTTCTCATTCTTTTCGTTCATAGCGCAAATTCTTGCATAGAGCTTTTCTTCTACAAAAGGCGCTTTCTTCAAACTTCTGCTCATTTATATTCCCTCCTTATCTATCGTTTCTGCGTTTAACGATGAATTTGTTTGTTCTTGCCTTCTTATTTCTTGTCTTATAACCAAGAGCAGGCTTACCCCAAGGTGTTACGGGGCTGGGACGACCGATGGGAGACTTACCTTCACCACCACCGTGAGGGTGATCGCAGGGGTTCATTACAGAACCGCGAACTGTGGGACGGATACCCATGTGTCTTGTCTTACCGGCTTTACCGATCTTAACTGTGTCGTGCTCGATGTTGCCAACCTGACCGATAGTTGCATTACAGTCAAGACGGATAAGTCTAACCTCACCGGAGGGAAGTCTTACCTGAGCCATGTTGCCGTTGTCCTTAGAGATGAGCTGAGCAGCTGCACCTGCAGAACGAACAAGCTGAGCACCCTTACCGGGATAAAGCTCGATGTTGTGGATGAATGTACCAACAGGAATGTTGGCAAGGGGCAATGTGTTACCGGGCTTGATGTCTGCATCTGCGCCGGAGTAAACAACGTCGCCGTCTGTAAGTCCTACGGGAGCAATGATGTAGCTCTTATCGCCGGACTCGTTCTGAAGAAGAGCGATGTACGCGCTTCTGTTGGGGTCGTACTCAACACCGATTACTGTGTTAGCAGTAGCGTCTGTACGCTTGAAGTCGATGATTCTGTACTTAACCTTGTTACCGCCGCCGTGGTGACGAACAGTGATTCTACCGAGGTTATTTCTACCTGCGTGCTTTTTCTTTGTAACTATGAGACTCTTTTCAGGAGAAAACTTTGTGATCTCGTCAAAGGACGGAACAGTCATATTTCTTCTGGCAGGAGTCGTAGGCTTATATTTAATTGTAGGCATTTTTCTCTATCCTCCTGCTAATTAGTTCATACCTTCGAAGAACTCAATGGTCTTAGAATTGGGCTTAAGTGTAACGATTGCCTTCTTCCAAGCTGCTGTATAGCCGCTTGTGTAACCCTGTCTCTTCGCTTTTCTCTTCATGTTGATAGTATTTACTGTAGCTACTTCAACACCGAACATAACCTCAACTGCCTTAGCAATTTCGGGCTTTGTTGCGTTCTTTGCAACCTTGAACGTATATGTCTTATTTGCAATACGGTCCATGCTCGCTTCTGTAATAACGGGAGCAATAATAACATCCTGAATCATTTTCATTATGCGAACACCTCCTCAAGTCTTGCAATCGCTGCCTTTGAAACAACGAGTTTGTTTGCGTTAAGAATGTCGTAAACATTGATTGTGTGTGCAAGAGTTGTCTTAACACCGGGAATGTTTGCAGCGCTCTTAACTACGAAGTTATCAACTTCGGGAAGAACGATGAGTGCTTTTCTGTCAGCGCCGAGAGCGTTAAGCATGTTAACAACTGTCTTTGTGCTGTAGCTTGCGCACTTGATATCATCAACAACGATGAGTTCATTTGCAGCAACCTTAGCAGAAAGTGCGCTATAGAGAGCAACTCTCTTTGTCTTCTTATTCATACCTACGCGGTAATCTCTGGGCTTAGGACCAAGAGCAATACCACCGTGTGTCCACTGAGGAGAACGAGTTGAACCCTGACGAGCTCTACCTGTACCCTTCTGTCTCCAGGGTTTCTTACCGCCACCGGAAACTTCGCTTCTTGTAAGAGTGGACTGTGTTCCCTGTCTCTGATTCATAAGGAACGCTCTTACTGCTGCGTGGAGAACTGCTGCATTTACTTCAGCTCCGAACATAACGTCAGACAATGTGATTTCGCCAACCTCTTTGCCTGCCATATCAAATACTTTTACGTTTGGCATTATTCAGTTCCTCCTTCCGCTTATGCTTTGCAAGATGTGCGAACGAATACGATTCCGCCCTTAGGACCGGGGATCGCGCCCTTAACTGCAATAAGGTTCTTTTCCGCATCAATCTTAACAACATTCAAATTCAAAACAGTAACCTGCTCGTTACCGTACTGACCTGCCATCTTCTTGTTCTTGAAGATTCTCGCAGGGTCGATAACACCCATGGATCCGGACTGACGGTGGATGGGACCGATACCGTGAGTCTTACCAAGCACGTGAAGATTCCATCTCTTGATAGCACCTGTGTAACCACGGCCCTTTGTTATACCTGTAACGTCGACTTTTTCACCAGCGGCGAAGGTTTCGACAGTGATAACGTCACCAAGGTTGAGAGATGCGCAATCGTCAAGGCGGAATTCCTTGAGGTGCTTCTTAGCAGGAACGCCTGCTTTTTCAAAATGACCTTTTTCTGCCTTGGTCATGTGTTTTTCCTTAACATCCATGAAACCAAGCTGAACGGCGTCATAACCGTCATTTTCGACAGTCTTCTTCTGTGCTACTACACAGGGACCTGCCTCGATTACCGTAACCGGAATAACATTTCCGATCTCGTCGAAGATCTGAGTCATACCGATCTTCTTACCGATAATTCCACTTTTCATTTTTTGTTCCTCCTGTAGGTTATTGGTTGACGCTTTGTATTTCACGTTTCCGCGCTACGCCAACTTGACCGACAAAAGTGTCGCCGTGCGACATTTTTGTGCATTGTTTGTTCGCTTTTTTATGAGATCAGTGCTTGATTATACCTGAACTTCGATCTCAACGCCTGCGGGCAATTCAATATTCATAAGAGCTTCTGCGATCTTTGCAGAGGGCTTGAGAATATCAATGAGTCTTTTGTGTGTTCTGAGCTCAAACTGCTCACGGCTATCCTTGTACTTGTGAACCGCACGGAGAATTGTGATGATTTCTCTCTCTGTGGGAAGCGGGATAGGACCGGATACTGTAGCGCCGTTTCTCTTAGCAACTTCAACGATCTTTTCAGCCGCTGTGTCGATAAGCTTGTGGTCGTAGCTCTTGAGTCTAACACGGATTCTTTCCTTTACTGCCATTTTTTGTGCCTCCTATAAGATTTCGCCCCGCCGCTCGCACCACCATATATTGTGTGTTCGCGCACACATATACAATAAATGTAGTGTTTTGCGCCGTTTGGCGATTTTTGAGTGGGGCATTTCCCTTGACACTGCTTCGGGTGTTTTGATATTTCCCTTACAAAAACGGACTTTGCAGTCTGGGTTAGGACAAACAAACTCCGGAAATAGCAAAAACCAAGCAAGTTTTGGGGTTTTTGCGCCCGTTTAACGGACATACTCCACGAAAATTACCTGCTTTCGCAGCAACCTTTCGCTTCAACGCATATCAAGCGGAGTAATTATATCATAAAAAATCCCCAAAATCAAGACTTTTTTCAATATATTTTAATGGTTATTTTTGAAGAATTTCAAAGATTATTTCTCTATTTATTTGTGCAATATACACAATTTATGCCCTTTTTAAGCATTTTTGCACCCATTTTTCTCACCTTCGCACTCCGAAATTCAAAAACCTCCATTAAATCTTTGTAAAATATGCATAAATGAGCCACTTTGCTTCATATTTTGTTCATATTTGTGGACTATAATATATCAAAAGCCGATAAATTTAAGTAATTCGGCGTTTTCATTTTCATTACTCGGAGCGCATATGAACCAAATAAATCTCTATAAAAAGATATACAATTTTATGAATATACTCACCATTGTGAGTGCTCTGCTGCTATTTTTCTGCTTCTGCTATTCATTCGATGTGGAAAACAGCTATCTGAATGACAGTCCCTTGACCTTGATGTTCTTCATCTCATACGGCCTTGGAGCTATCATATCACTTTCGTCCGTTCTCACGCAGAGCGAGTTTGACGTGGTAACAACCCACAACGGAATCCACGGAAGAGCAAAGTCCTATTACACAGCTACAACGGTAGCATCCATTCTCACAGGAGCCGTCGGTTTCTTCATCAGTCATGAGTCAAAAATAAATCAAAATATGCTCATTGCAGCGGCAGGACTTTTATCATTCGGAATTTTCCAGCTTATGCTATCCTCTAAAAGCGGATACCGTCCCAAACCCTTTAAGCTCATTTTTCTCTTTGCTTCCATCGCCTTCCCCGTTGAGATCGTGTTTGCAAGCATCTCAGATTACAGCCACCATATCAATTCAATCGAAAACACACTAATGTCGATTTTCTCGATTTCATTCTTGTTATATATATTATATGAAGCAAAGCGCATCTGTACAGGCGCACATTCGGCGTGGCATTTCGCCTCAATGACATTTACGTGCATGAGCGGTTTTGTGATCTCAAGCGCATATCTCTTTGCATTTTTGTTCGATATAATCAAGGATGGCAGTCATTTCTATCCCATGCTCGCAATCCTTGCGGCAAGCGCATTTATCGGCGTGGAGTTGAAGCACTTCATTTATACTGCCAAAACCCAAAATTCTACCGATTGGCAAAAGCAACAAAAGGAAAAGCTGCTTACTCGTCAATTCAAGGCGGAATCGAGTGAGTCATCAGAAATCACCGCCAACGCGGACGCAGAGTTCCACTCCCCCACCCAAGAAAAATCAGAAACAACTACAGAAGAATAATAAAAAACGGACGAGTGCGCTCGTCCGTTTTTTGTTTATATATTCATTACTTAAAATATATTCCGCTTTTCAATGCCTCGAGCATAATTATCGCGCTGGACGCGTTGGTCGCAAGCGGAATCTTTTGAACGTCGCAAAGACGAAGGAGCGCCGAAACGTCCGGCTCGTGGGGCTGTGCCGTGAGGGGATCGCGAAGGAAAATGATGAGATCAAGCTCGCCATTGGCAAGCATCGCGCCGATCTGCTGGTCGCCACCAAGAGGACCCGATTTCATTCTGTGAATGAGAAGTCCCGTTTCGCCCATTATGAGCGTTCCCGTTGTACCCGTCGCGTAAAGCTCATGAGCCGAAAGAACGTCCTTGTAGTTCTTCGCAAGCTCGATTATTGCATCCTTCTTCTTGTCGTGAGCAATAAGTGCAATTTTCATAGTGTTCTCCTTTTAAAATTATGTAAAAATATTTTAAAACGTGTATGGATTGGGATTTATCGAGTAGTTAGTTTAATACGAACCGCTCAAGCCGCTTGGGCTTCCGCTTTTGAAAAAGCGGAGCAAAACAACCGCTTGGTTTGAGCTGACTTACGTAAATTTTTGATAATTTGCGAGCAAATTATCAGTTTAGAAAGCACGCTACCGTTTTTACGTGCAAGCACGACAAACGATATCGCACTTTCAAAACTACGAAAATCAATCCTACGGATTAATTTTCTAAAATTTACTTACTTTATGCGCTACTTTAGAGTCAGCGCGAACATCACGGCAGTTACTTTAAGTAGCAAATCATAGATTTTTGAGCCGCCTGTTAAAATGGCGAAAAAATCGTTATATGTTGTGGGATACAAAGTGTCACACAACACGATTTGCGCGAAATATTGCCGCGAAGCTGATTAAAAAAGCTTTTTGGTTCTTTTTCTC
>JBGVNP010000091.1:0-2393 GCA_045125655.1 Eubacteriales bacterium
TACTGTTCATAGTGCAGACCTCGTGTATGTGTTTGGTGTTTTGTGGTGATTACATTATACCATACATTGGGTCTGCACTGCTTTTTATTTTGCAATTTTCATGAAATTGTTCGGCTTTTTAGGGGTGCGAAGTTTGAGTTAATAAAACTCTTTGCCTGTCTCTCGAATAATAATCTTTACATCGCTACCGAGTATATTGGCAATACGGACAACTTCATCAAAAGTAAAAGTATCCCGATACAGTTTGTTGCTCATAGATTGTGGCTGAACACCCAATTCAGATGCTAACTGTCCAACAGAAACATTTTGCTCAAACATAAGTTGCTTAATAATTTTTGCTGCCCCCATATATCTCCCTCACTTTATAGAATAGAGATATTATAATCGAAACAGCAATAAAATGTCAATATAAGAGATAAACTAATTAATAATGAGTATATTTAGTGTTGACTTTATACCCTTATATGATTATAATATAACTCACATACGGATATTCTCTTTCCGGAAAGGAGTTAGTTATGCCGAGTATTACAGAGCGAATCTTAAAAGATGGGAGCCGTGTATATGAAATTCGTGTTGCCAGAGGTCGTGATCCTGTCACCGGAAAACCATTAACGCCGTATACAACACGATATAAACCACCAGAGGGCTGGTCAGCGAAAAAAGCGATGAAGCGGGCTCAAATCGAAGCGGCTGTTTTTGAGGCGCGCTGCCAAGCTGGCGAGGTTATGACAAGGTCTGAAAGAAAATCCTATGAGTTGGAGCAAATCCGTGCTGCCGAACAAGCAAAAAGGGAAGAAGCGTTAAAGATTACTTTTTCTGGTTATGTGGAGCTCTTTATGAAAGCATCTGAATTAACTCGAAGTGATGGTACGCTATCAAATTACCGAATTGTTTTTCGTCGAGCAAAGCCTGTCCTTGGAGAGTATAAGATGACAGAAATCACTCCGATTATTATTCGGTCTTACATTACGGAGTTACAGGCAAATGGTGTGAGTGAGCGAAATGGCGCTCCTCTATCATATAATACCATTGCAAAACACTATAATGTGCTTCACACATTTTTTGAAGCTGCGGTAACAGATGAGATAATAGAATTCTCACCAATGCAGCGTATGAAAAAACCAAAACCAAAAAAAGACGAAATCAAAACAGACGCAAAAGCTTTAACCTTAGATCAATCAAAGCGTTTAATTGAATGCCTTAAAGATGAACCATTGATGTGGCGTGTGCTGGTGATGCTTTTACTCGACAGCGGTTGTAGAAGGGGAGAAGCAGTTGCACTACGTTGGGAAAACGTAGATCTAAAAACAGGATATACAGAGGTAAAGGGCAATGCGCAGTATACCGTAGAAAAAGGTAAGTACATAACCACGCCTAAAAGTGGAAAGGGAAGACTTGTGATTCTGAATCAACCCGTGGTTAATTTATTGAAGGAATGGAAACGCGAACAAACAAAATGGCTCCTTTCGATGGGCCTTCCTCACACAGGCTTCATCTTCACCCAAGATGATGGTGAAATGCTTAACCCGAATGCACCAACCAAGTACCTAAGCAAATTTGGAAAGCGTTATAATTTCCCTGGCTTGCATCCACATACGCTCAGGCATACTATGGCGACAGTTAGCATTGCAAATGGTGCAGATGTTGTAAGTGTCAGCAAAAAACTAGGGCATGCTGCGCCATCAATTACGCTAAATATCTATAGTCACGCCAACCAGGAAGCACAGTTAAGAGCCAACAAGACATTGGAAATGGCACTATATAAGAATGCATAAGATTTCATTATTTTGAATCATTCAAAGCTGATCCAGCGATAGTTGAAAAAAGAATTTACTATAGAAATCAAAGCAAAAAATATGAAAAATACTGTGTTGGTTTTCTGTTGGTTTTTTGGATTTGAAGCAAGAAAGCTAAAACAATAAAATATTGAATTTGTTGCAAAAAGAGCCCCTATCCAGGAGTAAATCCTAGATAGGGGCTTGGTTTAGTTAGCTATGAAATGTAAGGATTAGTCCTTGTACATCTCAACCAGCTTGTTCAGATGCTCCCAACGCTCCTTAGCAGCAGCCTCGTTCTTAGCGAACAGATCGGTTGCACGCTCGGGGAACTCGCGGGTCAGACGGGAGTAACGAGCCTCGTTCATCAGGAACTCCTGATAGCCGTCCTTAGGAGCCTTGCTGTCCAGCTGGAACTTGCCGGTCTCCTTGGAGGGATCGAAGCGGAACAGGTTCCAGTAGCCGCACTCAACGGCCTTCTTCATCTCAGCCTGGCAGTTGGTCATGCCGCCCTTGATGGAGTGCATCTCGCAGGGAGCGTAGCCAATGATCAGGGAAGGACCGTTGTAAGCCTCAGCCTCGGTGATAGCCTTCAGGGTCTGAGCGGGGTTAGCG
>JBGVNP010000092.1:0-4289 GCA_045125655.1 Eubacteriales bacterium
TCGCTACGCTCGAGAATGACGACTAAAGTCGTCGGGCGCAACGACTGAAGGATCTCGGAGCAAAGCGACGGACGCGCGTGTATGGCTACTTGCGCGAAGCTGATTAAAAGGTTTTTGCGCCACTTTTCCCAAAAAGTGGCATCCTCTTTTCTTAAACTAACTTTTTAAACTCCCCGATAAATTCCAATTTAAATTACTGATCACACCGTAACAACAAAAAAACACGGTTACTTTTTGTAACCGTGCTTTTTTTGACACCCCACCCAACCGTGTGCCAGGAAACATAGAACCCTGTAGTCAGGGCGGTGCCCTATTGCCGTCTTTACTGCTCCCAACGTCCGACCACTCTTGTAAGGACAAGTCAACTTAGAAGAGGACGGGAGGTCTGCAAACCAACGTCAAATTTATTTCGGGCTCCTTTAATCAAGTGTAGGTTCAATCGACCAAGCATCACGAATTGCGCAGGATTTTTTGCTTTTTTAATTATCTTTCAGCGTCGTAATCGATCTCACTCGCAAAAAGATCGTCAAAGTAATCTGCAACCTTGTCAAATTCCTTGTCATCATCGATAGAAACGAGAGTTTCCTCGCCGTCCTCAACAACGATCTTAAGAATTGTGTACTCGCAGAATTCCTTGTCGGGATCATCTTCTGCAGGGATGAAAGCATAGTACTGATTGCCGTCAAGCTCAGCAGCTCCTATAAGCTCAAATTCTCTTTCAACGCCCTCTTCGTCAACAAGGGTGAAAAATTCTCTTTCTGTATTGTTAGTTTCCATATCTAAATTATCTCCTTTAGTATTGTGTTATTATTTTACCCGATTTATACTGTTTTGTCAATATATTCGTTTAAAAATCAAAGTTCAAAATTTCGCCAAGGATCGCGTTGCTTACCTCAAATCCGCGCTCGCTAAGTGAAATTCTGCCGTTTTCTTCACAAAAATAACCCATTTTTGCAAATTTGGACACCCTTTCGCCGTATTTTTCATCAAAATTAACGCCAAATCGAGTGAAAAATTCCTCTTTTGAAATTCCCGCGCTCGTTCTTAGCCCAAGCATCAAAAATTCAAATTCTCTCTCACCTTGTGAAACGGATTGCTCGCTTTCAATCCACTCACCGTCAAGATATTTTTCAAGATTTTTCGTGTTTTCCATTCTCTTACCCGAAAAATCGGAGTGAGCTGCAAGTCCCAAGCCAAGATATTCGTCGAGATGCCAATATTTTGAATTGTGACGGCTCTCCTTGCCATCGCGCGCAAAATTGCTTATTTCATAATGAATATAGTTCGCTCCGCGCATCATTTTTATCACAAGCTCATACATATCCGCCGCAAGATCATCATCGGCAAGCTCGTATCTCTCCCTCATTCTGTAAAGAGGCGTTTCCTCCTCAAGCTGTAAGGAGTAAATCGATATATGCTCAGCGCCAAGTCCTATTAGTTGCTCAACGGAATATTTAAGACTCTCAAGCGTCTGCGACGGAATACCGAGCATCAGATCAACACTCACGTTGTCAAATCCCGCCTCGCGCGCATCGAAAAATGTGCGTCTTGCCTCATCGAACGAGTGCCGTCTGCCAATCAGCTTAAGCTCTGTATCAACTGCACTTTGCACACCGAGTGATAACCTATTCACGCCGAGCTTTCGCAAGGAGGCAAAATATTCTCTTCCGTCACCAAGATGTGTCATAGGATTGCATTCAAGCGTTATCTCCGCGCCCTCTTCAAGCACAAAACCCTCTCTCACCGCCGCCAATATCCTGCCTATCTGCTCCGCACTCAAAAGCGAGGGTGTTCCGCCACCAAAATATACGGTATCAACGAGGCATTCCATTGTAGCGCGTGCCCTTATCTCATTGATAAGAGCATCAACATATCGCTCGTGCTCGTCGTTATCTCTGCCAACAAACGAGCAAAAATCGCAGTAAAGACATTTCGTTCTGCAAAACGGAATATGTATGTAAAGCCCCAAGCGTCTTGGGGCTTTTTCGTTATTTTTAATAATATCAATCATTGTCGTCAAGCTTAAGAACCGCCATGAACGCTTCGGGAGATACCTGAACAGAACCGAGCTGGCGCATCTTCTTTTTACCTTCCTTCTGCTTTTCAAGGAGCTTCTTCTTACGTGTGATGTCACCGCCATAGCATTTTGCAAGAACGTCCTTACGCATCGCCTTAACAGTCTCTCGAGCAATTATCTTTGATCCGATAGCCGCCTGAATGGGCACTTCAAAGAGCTGACGCGGAATATTCTCCTTGAGCTTTTCCGCAATTCTTCTCGCACGTGCATACGCCTTCTCCTCGTGAACGATGAACGAAAGCGCGTCAACCTGCTCGCCGTTGAGAAGGAAATCGAGCTTAACAAGATCGCTCTTGTTGTATTCATCAAGCTCATAGTCAAGAGAAGCGTAGCCGCGCGAACGGCTCTTAAGCGCATCAAAGAAATCGTAAATTATCTCGTTAAGAGGCAATTTATAGTGCAATTCAACACGAGTTGTGTCGATGTATTTCATATCAATA
Source organism: Eubacteriales bacterium (assembly GCA_045125655.1). Lineage (GTDB taxonomy): Bacteria > Bacillota > Clostridia > Oscillospirales > CAG-272 > RGIG4608. The sequence continues at coordinate 2,518 of JBGVNP010000092.1, forward strand.
AATATGCCTCGTCTGTCCTGACAAAGATCCATAAGACCGCCAACGTAATCGGTAGGAGTAATAATGGACGCCTTTACAAGTGGCTCATAAGCTGCCTCAATCTCATCGGGGGTGGGGTAGTTAGAGGGATTGTCCACTCTTACCTCTTCACCGTTGCGCTTTGTTACCTTGTAGATAACGCTGGGCGCGGTCGTGATAAGATCGAGATTAAATTCTCTTTCAAGTCGCTCTTCGATTATCTCCATATGCAAAAGTCCAAGGAATCCGCAACGGAACCCAAAGCCGAGCGCAATTGACGTTTCCGGCTCAAATGAGAGTGCCGCATCGTTGAGTTGGAGCTTTTCAAGGGCATCACGAAGATCTCCGTAACGAGATCCATCGGCAGGATAAATACCCGCATAAACCATTGGCTGAGCCGCCTTAAAGCCGGGGAGCGCTTCGCTTGTGGGATTGTCAACGTGAGTGATGGTATCACCTATTCTCGTATCGCCAACGCTCTTGATGGAGGCAGTAAAATATCCAACCTCGCCCGCCTTCAATTCACCGCAGCTCTTAAGTCCGAATGGCTCCATAGTACCGATGTCAACCACGTCGTACACCTGACCCGCGCTCATCATCTTTATCTTATCGCCGACCTTTATTGAGCCGTCAATTATCTTAATGTAAACCACAACTCCGAGATAGGAATCGTAATAGGAGTCGAAAAGCAACGCCTTAAGGGGCGCGTTCTCGTCGCCGTCGGGAGCGGGAATAAGATCAACCACCGCATCAAGCACGGATTGAATATTAAGTCCCGTCTTTGCCGATACCGCAGGACATTCCTGCGCCTCGATACCGATAATGTCCTCAATTTCATCCCTGCAGTGTTGAATATCAGCACTGGGAAGGTCAATTTTGTTGATTACGGGAACTATTTCAAGGTTGGCATCCACCGCAAGATATGCGTTTGCAAGAGTCTGCGCTTCAATACCCTGTGTCGCGTCAACCACCAAAAGTGCTCCCTCGCACGCATTGAGCGAACGGGAAACCTCGTAGTTGAAGTCCACGTGACCGGGAGTGTCGATGAGATTGAGAATATACTGCTCTCCATCGGGCGCAGTATAGTCGAGTTTGACCGCACGTGCCTTAATGGTTATACCTCTTTCTTTTTCGAGGTCCATGTTGTCAAGTACCTGCTCCTCCATTTCACGCTTGGTAAGAGTCTGAGTTGCTTCAAGTATTCTGTCCGCAAGCGTGCTCTTGCCGTGGTCAATGTGTGCAATTATTGAAAAATTTCTAATGTGTTTTTGTCTTTCGTTCATTTTATTTTTCCTTAAAATTAATTAGTTGCCAAAAGGATTATAGTTAATATTTCAAATTTTGATTTATAGGTGATTATAAAAAGTTAGTTTATAAAAATAATGTCGCTTTTTGAAAAAAGCTCCGCAAAAACTTTTTTATAGAGCTTCGCGCAAAAGCCATATAGTTTGTGCTGATTTGGCAAAACTCCGCGCAAATCGTGTTGTGTGATACTTTGTATCCCACAACACATAACGATTTTCTCGCATTTTAACAGGCACTTCGAAAATCTATGATTTGCTACTTCAACTAACCGTTTCGTTGTTAGCACAGACTTTAAACTGTGGCACATAGTAAGTAAATTTTAGAAAATTACTCCGTAGGGGTAATTTTCGTAGTTTTGAAAGTACAATGCCGACCGTCGTACTTGTACGTAAGGGCGGTATTGAAGTTTCAAAACCGATAATTCGTTTGCGAATTATCGAAAATTTACG
>JBGVNP010000093.1:0-6416 GCA_045125655.1 Eubacteriales bacterium
GCGCGCCGGGGTTCCCCGAAACGAGCGAAGCCGAGTTTTGGGGGTTCGCGGACACTTTTCCCAAAAAGTGGCATCCTCTTTTCTTAAACTAACTTTTTAAACTCACCGCTAAATCCCAATTTATCCAAACAATAAAAGGGAGACTTAAGTCTCCCTTGAATTTATCTTATTTATCCGTCAATACCGCTTTAAGCACTTTGAAGAGTCTTTCACAGCTTTCAAGCTGGAGTGCTTCGTCGGGTGTGTGGATATTTCTCATATTCGGTCCTACAGAGATAATATCCATATCCGGTATGCGGCTCTTGATTATTCCGCATTCAAGTCCTGCGTGGATCACAACAGTTTGAACGTCCCTATCTATTACTTCCTTGCACTTTTTAATATAGGCATCACGAAGCTCGCTTTCGGGAAGAAAATCCCATCCGGGATATCTGCCTGTATGACGAACACCTGCATTTAGCTTTTCTACCTGCTCATTTACCTCTGCAATGGAAAGGTCGATCTGCTCCTCCTTTGAGGAACGAGATGAATAGGTAACGTATGCGCGCTCGGTATTGATTTCAATCACACCGAGGTTTCTTGAAAATTCAACGAGTCCTTCAAGATGCGCGCTCATACTGAGCACTCCCACCTTCAACGCGCAAAGCATATCGAGAATATCTTTGCTCTCGGCTATGGTTTCGATATTTTCAATATCATTTTCAACCGAAACGGATATTTTGAGTCCTGCATCGGCTTCGCAAAGTGTTCCTCTGATTTCCTCATCAAGCTTTTCGATTATTGAAAGTGCCTCTGCAGAATTTTCAACAACAAATTTCGCCTCGCACATACGGGGGATAGCATTGTCCTTTTCGCCACCAACAAGTGAAACGAGTGCAAGCTCCTGCTCCTTTGCGATCTCGCGCAAAATATTGGCCGTCATAATGATCGCATTTGCGCGTCCGCAGTTGATCTCCACTCCACTATGACCTCCAAAAAGTCCGTCAACGGAGAGAGTAATAACGTCTCCGCTTGACTGCTCGCAAGTGGGTGTAAAGTCAATTTTACTTCTCACTCCGCCTGCGCATCCCGCGCAAACCTCGCCCTCACTCTCGGAGTCGAGATTTATCATTTTTCTTGCCGTGACCACGGAATAGTCAAAGCCCTCTGCTCCGCCAAGTCCCGTTTCCTCTTCAACTGTGAAAAGGCATTCAAGTGTTGGATGATTTTCAAGCTCACCGTCAAGAAGCGCAAGCATAAATGCAACTGCGATTCCGTCATCTCCGCCAAGCGTTGTGCCGCGTGCTCTGAGCCAGCCGTCCTCAACGTAGAGATCAAGTCCGTCACGCTCAAAATCGTGCGCGGATTCACTCACCTTTGCACATACCATATCGGTATGTCCCTGCAAAAGATAGGCGGGTTCATTTTCATAGCCGACAGTTGCTTCTTTTCTGATAAAAACGTTATTTTTTGCATCTCTTATGCAAAAAAGTCCGCGTTCGTTTGCAAATTCTTCAATATAGCGCGCTACCGCCTCCTCATTTCCCGATCCGTGTGGAATTGAGCAAAGCTTTTCAAAATAGCCAAGCGCCTTTGAGGGCTCAAAGCCCTTTGTGATAATCTGTTTCATATATTACCTCTCTTTAAAAATCACGAATAGGGATCTTCGTGATTTAAATTTAATTATTTCCAAAGCTACCGAGGAAGCCAAGCACTCCACCCTCAAGATCCTCGAGGGATTTGCCCGTGCCGAGCACCACGCAGGATATTGGATCCTTTGCAACGCGAGTGCGAATTCCCGTGGTCTTTTCAATCAGCTTATCAAGTCCTGTAAGCTTTGATCCGCCGCCCGTCAAGACGATGCCGTTCTTATAAATATCGCCAAGCAACTCCGGGGGAGTTCTTTCAATAACAAGACAAATCGTGTCTATAATAGCCGTAAGCGGCTCAATAAGTGCATCAAGCGTTTCGTTGGCATAGAAGGTGATGACCTTGGGAAGTCCTTTTACAAGACATCTGCCCTTAACCTTCATCTCACTTGGTTTATTAACGGCAATATTCTCAGCTACTCTGCCAACCTTGATCTTAATCTCCTCTGCAGTACGTTCGCCAATAAGCACCTGATGGCGCTTTCTTATATATGCCATTATCGCCTCGTCAAGCTCGTTGCCCGCAACTCTTATCGACTCGGAAACCACCACTCCACCGTAGGAAATCACAGCAATATCCGTAGTTCCGCCACCTATATCGACAACAAGGTGTCCCTCGGGGGCATTTATGTCTATTCCCGCTCCGATAGCCGCCGCAACGGGTTCTTCAATAAGAATCGTCTGTCGTGCGCCCGCTTGATTAGTAGCGTTGATAACGGTCATTTCCTCTGCCTCGCTTATTCCCGATGGCACACATATCATTACGCGCGGACGTATAAGCGTTGGACCGCAGGCATGCTCTATAAAATATTGGAGCATCTTAAGAGTAACGCTATACTGGCTGATAACTCCATCCTTCAAGGGACGAATGATTGAGATATTTTCGGGTGTTCTGCCAAGCATCTGCTGTGCTTCCTTGCCGATACGAACTATTTTATTCGTATTATTATCAATGGCAACCACGCTCGGCTCTCTTAATACTATACCCTTATCCTTTACGTAAACAAGAACGGATGAAGTGCCAAGATCGATGCCAACATCGGTAGTTAACATGCTTTTATCTATCATATCCATTCCTCCTTTACGCATAATATCTCAGTTTACTATATTGTAACACAAACGCTGAAACAAATCAATCGTTTCAGCGTTTATTTTTATAATTTTTTTCTTTTTCGGTAAACCCTATGCACACGCCTATTACGTCATACGCGCCGAGCGAATAGACCATTCTTGCACCAGTTGCCATTGACGAGCCCGTGGTAACTATATCATCGACGATTATCACGGTTTTATCCTTTATTTTATCCTCAACACTTTTTGGAGTATATGCGGAACGCATATTCAATCTTCTTTCATACTGATTGAGATTTTTCTGCTCCTTGACAAGAATATTTCGGTCAAAGCAATCCACAAGCTCGATTCCCGTTATATACGAGAGTGAGCGCGCAAGTGAATATCCTTGGTCAAAGCCGTGCTCAACCTTATTCTTAAATGCGCGTGGCAGAAAGGTGATAACACAGTCATCGGGCAGAAGAGAGGATGCTCTCATCTCCGTTATCAACAGTTCTCTTAGCTGCTCGGCAACGAAGTCAAAGTATATCTCATTATCGTTACGCTTGACCGAATAGACAAAGCTTCTTATCGGGAAGGAATCGTCGTGCGGACGGTATGAAATTAGCTTTAAGAGTGCGCTACACTGCGCTTTTTGAAGATTTTGTGGCATACAACGGCAAAATCTCATTTCAAGTCCGCAGAAGGCACATTCCCTTTTCTTCTCGTTTTCATAATGGATTCGACAGCTCGGACACAGTGCATCAGTTGCCCTTGTATCAAGCTCAACGTCAAGAAGCTCGTCACAATTTGAGCATTTTGGCGGAAACAAAAGATTTTTCAATAGATACTTGACGTTCATTTGTCCACCTCAAAAAGTCTTGCAAGCGAGGTGTAGCGTAGGGATTGCTTATCGTTATCCACCATTTTTTGTACGACCTCCCTCTCACCGACTATGATGACCATATTCTGCGCTCTCGTGACCGCAGTATATAGCATATTTCTCGTGAGAAGCATTTCGGGGGCGCGATATGCGGGGATTATAACTATAGGATATTCGCTACCCTGACTTTTGTGCACTGTGATTGCATAGGCGTGCTCAAGCTCCTCAAGGTATGAAAAGTCGTATTTAACGCTCTTATCGTCAAAAACAATTTCCATAAACTGTTCCTTGAAATCTATATCGTATATGACACCTATGTCACCGTTAAACACGCCGTTTCCAAGCGTGCCGTCGTCCTTTTTCCACTCAAAATCGTAGTTATTCTTTATCTGCATGACTCGATCTCCCTGACGGAAAACGGTCTGCTTATATTTATATTCCTTTTTGCCGAACATTTCGGGATTCAGCATACCCTGCAGAAGAACATTAAGATTTTCTGTACCCGCCTCTCCCTTTCTTGACGGCGAGATGACCTGGATATTTGCCGTTGCCCGTGCTCCGTATGCCTTTGGCAAACGGTTTTTGCACAAATCGGCAACGGTGTTCGCAATATCAACGTTATTAGCTCTCGGCAGGAAGAAAAAGTCCTTATTCTTAACGGAAAGATCGGGCATTTCTCCTCTGTTTATCGCGTGTGCATTGGTTACGATCAAGCTCTCGCTAGCTTGACGGAAGATCTCATTAAGGCGAATGGTTGAAAACCTTGTGCCGTCAATAAGATCGCGCAAAACGTTACCCGCGCCAACGCTTGGAAGCTGATCGCTATCACCAATAATAATCAATCTTGCGCCCGGCTTTATCGCCTTAAGGAGCGAATACATCAGGTGCTGATCTATCATTGACGCTTCATCGACGATTATTACCTCCTCGTCGAGAAGATTATTTTCATTACGGTTAAACGTTCCGTAAACGCTTTCCGAAAAATCCATTTCGAGAAGACGGTGGATTGTTTTTGCCTCACGGCTCGTTGCCTCACTCATTCTGTTTGCCGCGCGTCCCGTAGGTGCGGCAAGTGCTACCTCAAAGCCCATACTGTCAAATATCTCGATGAGCGCGCGTACAACTGTCGTTTTACCCGTTCCGGGACCACCCGTGAGTATCATTACACCGCTTTCAAGTGATGAGGAGATCGCCTTCTTCTGCAAGGGTGCGTATTCCATTCCGCTTCTCTTTTCTTCTCGCGAGATAAACGCTTGCATATCGCGAACGTCAACGGATGCGCACACCTTATCAAGCAGATCAAGCTTTCGAGCTATATATTTTTCCTCATCATAGCTATCTTTTTCGTATATATATTCCACTCCGTCATATTTTACAGAGCACAATTTATTATTCTTTTTAAGCTCGGCAATGGCAAGCTCCACAGCATCCTCACCCACGCTCAAAAGCTTTGCCGCAGAGGAGATAAGCAGCTCCTTGGGCAAGCAAACATGTCCGTTTTGAGTGATTCTATATCTCATCATATAGAGCACGCCCGAGCACACTCTTTCAATGCCATCAGCACCAAATCCGAGTGAGCGCGCCATACTGTCCGCCTTTTCAAAGCCGATGCCGTCTATCTCCTCGCAGAGAATATATGGATTTTCCTTTGCTCTATCAACAGAGGACGATCCCCATCTTTTATATATCTTCATTGTGAGAGCCGCGCCGAAATATTCACGGAAGAATATCATCGTGCTTCTCATTCCCGAGCTTTTTTGAAACTCTTCGCCGATTGAGCGCGCTTTTTTGGGTGTAATTCCCGATATCTCTCCAAGCCATTCGGGATGGTTTTCTATTACGTCAAAGGTATCCTCACCATATACCTCGACTATCTTTTGCGCGGTCTTTGGTCCTATTCCCTTTATTGCACCCGAAGCAAGATAGCGCAGGATTGCCGCCTTATTTGTGGGCATTACCTTTTCATAAGAGGAAACGGAAAACTGTCTTCCGTATTTGGGATTATGAACCCATTTGCCGTAAACCTTGAGGGTTTCGCCCTCTCCTATATAGGGCATAATACCGACCGCCGTTACAAGCTCGTTTTTGTCGGTAATAAGCTCAAGAATGGTGTATCCGTTATCTTCGTTGGAATATATTATTCCTTCAACCGAGCCCTCGACTGTGCAAACGTCATCTTCTTCAATTATTTCATAATTCTTTGCCATCGGTATCCCCCCCCTTTTTTTCTAAAAATATTTTTCAAAAAGACCTCAAATCTATATTTGAGGTCTTATGCTTGTAATTTTTCAAATTTTGATTTGGCGCGAAGTTAGTTTACTACGAACCGCTCAAGCCGCTTGGGCTTCCGCTTTTGAAAAAGCGGAGCAAAACAACCGCTTTGGTTTGAGCTGATTTCGCGTAAATTTTCGATAATTCACAAGCGAATTATCGGTACGCTCACTAAAATCCTTTTACGAAAACAAGTTTTCGCCAAGGATTTCACTGACCGCACTACGAAAATCACTCCTACGGAGCAATTTTCTAAAATTTACTTACTATGTGCCATATAACAAAGTCTGTGCTAACAACGAAACAGTTAGTTGAAGTAGCAAATTGCAGTTTTTCGAGGCGCCTGTTAAAATGCCGAGAAAAACGTTATGTGTTGTGGGATACAAAGTATCACACAACACGATTTGCGCGGAGTCTTGCCAAATCAGCACAAACTATATGGCTATTGCGCGAAGCTCTATAAAAGGTTTTTGCGCGCCGGGGTTCCCCGAAACGAGCGAAGTCGAGTTTTGGGGGTTCGCGGACACTTTTCCCAAAAAAGTGGTATCCTATTTTCTTAAACTAACTTTCAAATCACACAAAAA
>JBGVNP010000094.1:0-2295 GCA_045125655.1 Eubacteriales bacterium
TCGCGCCCGTGCCGATCATGCATTTTTGACGCTTTTTCCGCAAGGCACGCTCCAATAATTCAGGCGCGTTGACTTTGACTTCAATGTCCTCAAATGCGTGCTCCATGCCGTAGCATTTGCTCCGCGCGTCACAGTAAATGCAGCCGTGAGAACAGCCGCGATAGATGTTCATGCCGTTTTGCGCGGACAAAATCCCCTTGACCTCGACTTCGTGCATATTTATCGAACCCCTTTCAATGATTTCATTATATTGCATAGATATTTTACTGTCAACAATTGGCACGGAAATCAATTTTGAAAAATAAAAAGGGAAACACGCGAAGCGCCAATTAGCCGCGTATGCGGCGTGGGGTGCAGGGCAATGTCATCAACTTAAGCCTTCTGATTTTGATGGAACTTAGAAGACCTATGTTTTTTCACGCGAGGATAAGATCTTCCATCACGGATAGGAACAACAGCATGAGCTAATTCAGAGTAGATATGTTTCATCAGCTTCTTACTTTTCCTAGGAGAGTCGGTAATGAGCATAAGAATGACTTTTTCTTTCAGAATAGAAATAGTCGCATTGATATTCGCTTTATACTGATATTTGTTGTCATTTGAATTATGCACACGATCGATCTCTTCGGCATTCTCAAAAACCATGATCGAAGCAAGATTGCTTAAAAACATGGTTGCATAGAAATCCTGTTTGATAGCAAGAGTTGTTGTCCCTGAGAAGCTTTCTATTTGCAACTTGTTTTTGATGTCATTGTATTTGGATTCAATGCCCCAGCGAACATGATATAAATACTTGAAATCGTCAAAAGTAAAGCTGTCGTCAAAAACATTGGTAATCAACACCTCGGTTATTTCATTGCCATTACTATCTTTGATAGGCAATTGAATTAATCGGACCGTAACTTCTATCTTTGGTTTTCTGAATCGATGAGTGACTATACAATCATTGCTTTGAGCTTTTTGTAAAAGTCCCTTAGCAAATGTACCATCTAATCTCATCAGATATTTAAAGCCTATTTGTTCAATGAATGAGATCAATTCACTGGACGGATAACCTCTATCAAAGATAATCAGTTCCTTTGACGTCTTCATTTCAGACAGATTTTCAATGTGTTTCTTTGCAAGTGCTCTTTCACTTCCGTTATATGGCGCAATTTCGGCATCTAAAATGATCCCGTTGAGTGCGTCATATAGGCAGGAGCCGAGCGCTTGCGGCAAATCACCGCTGCACTTTTGAATCCCGAAATCTTTGACGGTATCGTCACTGTAAGGCAGATCAATCTTTGTTCCGTCAACAGCGCATACCCGAAAACCTTTGAAAGTTTTAAATTCATTTTTAAACTCAACATAGAACTCATCCACAGTCATTTTAAAAATCTCTCGAAATGCTTCCCATTTTATCCGCATTCTGCCCTTGGAGAATGCCTGCGCGGAGTAGCTCTCTGTTTCCGCCTTTACTGTTTCCCTGTATGCTCTGATGGCTGATTTTATACCTCTTCCTGTCTTGTTCAGCACAATTAACATAGTTCCTGCAAATCCGATCTTCCTGTTTCTGGTAAAGTCCTGCGGCTTCATCTTAAACACCTCTGCAAAATTTTTATCTTGCATTTTATCATATACCTTTTTGCAGATTTTTCCAATCTTATTTGCGAATTTCATTTGATGTGCCTCCAAAATATGAATATATTTCACATCAATTTTTGGGGCTGTTTTCAATTTGTCAATTCGTTTTTTGCATGAACTTATTCTTTGCTTTTTGTGCTATTTGACGAGCTTTTCCTTAAGTTGATGACATTGGGGTGCAGGGGGCAGGCTCCCTGCCGGGTCAAGGGCGGCGCCTTTGCGGGAGACTGAGGGCAGACCCTCAGAAGTGAGGCGAAGCCGAACGAGCGCAATGCACTACGATTGATAATGGATTTTGGCGAATACAATAGCAAATTCCCCAAAAAATTGATTTCCCTGGCCATTAATATGATAAAATGATGTTTAAAAAAATTTCATTAAATTTTTTTAATGGTTTTACTTGACATTTATAAGGCGATATGCTATTATTCACTTAAATTATTTTAATTATAATTTTTTAAATAAAAAACTCGAACGAAAATTATAGTTGAAATGATAATAGATTCACACAAAAAATAAAAAGGCAGGTAACTATCATGACATTTGACAAGGTAAAAGAAATCATCGTTGACACACTTAGCTGTGAGGAAGACGAAGTAACAATGGAAGCAAATCTGTTCGACGATCTTGGCGCAGATTCTCTCGACGCTGTAGAGCTCAACATGGCTATCG
>JBGVNP010000095.1:0-5302 GCA_045125655.1 Eubacteriales bacterium
GAAGCACCATCTATCTTTACCAAATAGGAATTTGTTACTCAATATTCTTTCCTGTGCTATCTGTTTTGTCAACTCCAAGCACGTGTTTTATTTGGGGAGGATAGGATTCAGCAACAGTGCCATCAAATTTCACCCTTAAATAATCACCGATTCCATATTCGGGGCAGTTTTCAATATTGGTTGTTACTTCTACTGTTGTTCCAACTGCTAATTTGCCATAATTTCCATCGTCGGTCACTTCAACAAGACAAGCGGAATCATAGATTTCGATGACTTTGCCTACGAAAAATGCAGGCTGAGCATTGTTCTGCTCTTGTTCATTGTTATTGCAAGCTACGAGCATAAACAAGCATATACTTGCTAAAATTAATGCTAATGTTTTCTTCATGGTTTTCCTCCTTATGATTAGTACTAACCTTTATATCTTTCTCATTTATTCCAACCATTTGGGTAATCTACTGTTTTTATTTCACCGATGTAGAAGGCTTCATATGAACTTACCAGATAGTAATCAAGGTCTGTGCATTTCTCTGCAAGTTTTGAGAAATCAATCGTTATTTCGTATAACCCTGCCTGTGTAGGAAATTCACTCGCTTCTTCACCATTTACGATAAACTTGAAGGCATTTTCTACACGAATGCCATACTCTTCATATTGGCTGTCTGTTGAAGCATAATAAGAAGTGGCGTCGTAATCGGGCTTTCCGTTTTCATCCAGCCAAGAATCTTTTATATTCATTCCTTTAAGATGCCAATAGATAGGTTGATTATCTGCCTTTTCCAACAGAATTGTTACGGTATTATCCTCGCAGGATTTGTAAAACATTCTTGTACGGAAATACACACTTTCTTCTTTGTTGTTAGTATACCAATATCCCACGGACAAAGGATTTGCGTTTGCCGATTCCTGACCTACATTGTTATTACCACTGCCAGGGCGAATAATGTGCGGAATCAAGAGAACGGTTGCTGTGACGATTAAGCAAAAACAAGCTGCAAGCGAAGCCCATTTTACCCAATGGGTTTTACTTCGATGAGGCTTTTCTTCTGCCTTAAACTCTGCTGCTTCTTTAATATGCCGGGAACTGATGTTTCCCATAGCTTCAGATATTTTTTCTCTTTTCATATCGTGACTCCTTTTTCGATTAGGTACTGCCTGAGCTTTTCTCTCGTGCGAGAAAGACGGACAGTTACAGCGTGGTTGTTCATTTTGAACATTGCCGCAATATCTGAAATGGAATCTGAAAACCAATAACGCCTTACGAACATAATACGATTGGTTTTATCCAAGCCGTCAAGGAAATCATCAAACAACTCGGTAAGCTCGTTGGCGTTCACCTCGTCCTGTACGGTTGTGGCGGAGGGCAAACAGTTTTCAAGCTCGTCGAGAGCCACGTCGTAATAACTGTTACGCTTTTTTGCGGTGTTTTGATGATAACGCTTGATTGATATGTTCCGAACAATGCGACAAATATAGGTAAGTAGAGGATTAGGATTTTGAGGCGGTATAGTGTTCCAAGCCCCTAAATAGGTATCGTTGACACATTCCTCGGCATCAGAATCGTTTTTCAGAATATTGACGGCGATTTTATGACAAGTATCTCCATACTTTTTCGATAGCTCAACGATTGCTTGTTCCGAGCGCTCGTAGAACAATTCAATTATTTTACTATCATCCATATCATCACCTCCACCTGTGCCTCACCTATATACTACGGTTTTGAAAAAGAATGTCACATATTTTCTATAAATTTATTTATCTCATATCTATAAAGTCGGTTTTTCTTTGAAAAGGTTACACTTTTTTGGGGAATTTCTTTTTGCATATCATACCTGCAATGAAGAAAGCCAAACTCGGCAGAAGGTACTCAACGGCATCTACGAGCGCGTAAGCGTACAGAGGTGCCGAACCCAAATAACCGCCGGTATTGTATTTATAGGCATCCACGCCAAAGGCAATAGCAAAGCCTACGACCAACAAGGCTGCCACGATATATAGGAATTTATAGATGTTTTCTTTTTTCATAGCGAAAACTCCTTAAAAGTTATAGTGCGGATATTTCCGATATTCCTCCGGCACATCCTCGTCATCGGCTGCCTTAAAGGTTTTGAGCTTTTTCGACGGCTTATCGGGATACAGTACCGTATTCAGATATTCGATGAAATCCGTTTCATCAAACACCGCGCCGTACTGTTCTCCGCAGAGCTGCAAGAACTTACCGCTTTTCTCACCGTGCCATACGTAGTTAAAAGCAAACTCATTTGCAACCGTGGCGAGATTATCCGCAACATCGGCAGGTACTAAATAGAGCGACAGATCTCCGTCAGCACTCAATACGACCTCTTTCATTTCTCGGGTGTCGTCGGTCTGCTCATAGAACACAATGTTGTTATGGTAAATCTCAATGGTACACTCACCCATAGTACCGCCCTTGTGGAAATATCCCGTATAGAGCGCACGATCTTGACCGTAGTATTCGTCCGTGATGGAGAAGCCTGCGTTCTGAAACTCGGCAATAAAGTCTTTGAGGTACATTTTCTTGAAGTTCTTGCCCTCGTAAGTGCCGAGATTGCCATAGTAACCTTCGCACACGGTAGCATAGCAATAATCCCAATTCACATCGAAAAATTCGAGGTATCCGTCAACTTGATCCCAATTCGGTGCGGTTCTCACCATACCCGATTGAGTTCTCATTATGAGGTTGTCGCCGTTAATCTCAAATTCAATCACGTTCATATCGTGAAGGCTGTACGGTATTTCGGGGTTATAAAATCTTGTTATTTTCACGGGATCACCTCGCTTTTTGTTATAATTCTTTACCACAATGAGGGCAGAACTTGGACTTCCCAAGCAGAGTATCATTGACCTTGCCACAATGCGGACAACGTATTCCATTCAACTTGTAGCACACAACTGAGCCGAGAAAAACAACAAAAGAAATACCTGTAATTATAACCTCAGCGGTTGTATCGTAATTTCCGTCAAGCAACTTTACTCCCACGACGCCCAAGGTTATAAAGAGGACGATTGCGGAAATAACCGCTACCCATATACAAACTTTTTTCATAGCAAGACCTCCTTACTGTGTGGCTTTTGCGTTTGTCACCATTTCGTCTATTTCGCTCTCCAAGTCAGATGTGTTTCCCTGAACCACACCCGTGTAAGGCGCGCCGGACTTGCTTTTGCAGAATACCGTTGCAAGATCTTTTTCATCGTGTTCGCTTGCTTCTGTACCTCTTACAATGGTTTCTACATCATTGGCAAGCTGCCAATCTCTCACGACGATAATACCGCCGTTGTCGTAATGAGCCTTTAACTGCTCGGCATCAATATCAGACTCGGTGTTGATTACTATTACATCTTCGTCGTTCCAATAATCGCCTTGCCTGATTCCTTTTACCACATATACATTAGTATCTTTGATTGCCAATGTTTCAATCGGCTCATCCGTAACGAAATAGCAGTAGTTGAACAGTTCGGTCTTTTCGCCATTGTAAATGATGCTTTCAGAACGGTATTTTACATACATAACAGCCGTAGCAACATCATCGCCCGAGTCTAATTCGGGCAACAATTCTTCGGGGCAAGGATAGCTTGACCAATGGATAAAACGGTATGTTTGTGACTCGCCTTCATAGGAATATATACGCCCAACACTTTCTCCATTCTCGGCAACGAGAGGGCTATAAACTCTATCTTCGATTTCTTTGTAGAGAAATCCATATCTCTTTACAACCGTGTGTCCATCGGCATAAGATGCTTCGCCTTTTTCGTCAGTTACATCGTGAAGGAAAAAATCGTATTCGTTTGTATGAATGTGTGTGTTGTTTCGGTATAGCTCGTGTACTGTTGCTTCGGGTGTAAAACGAAATCCCAAGCACAGCAGAACACAAAGCGCTATAAGCAGAGCCGCTACAACTCCGCAAATTGTCCAAAGAGTAATTTTACTTGCTTTACTCATTGTATTACCTCCTTCAATAGAGCAGAAAACGCCCATAACTTATCCAAAGCTATGGGCGTTCCGTCGTTCTTAGATAGATTGATTTCCCACAACCTCATCGGGAAACAGTGTTATTAAAGTAATTATATCATATTTTTATGAATATTTCAATCATTTTTAACAGAAGTTTGAAAAAAGGCATCGGCATTACACCGATGCCCACATCAGCTACGCTACTCTTATGTTTATACTGTGGCTGAAACGATAGATTATCCTGACTTTTATCATTGGTAAACCAATGTTGCGGAAGACACTATTGTTGCTCACGAAAAAAATATTGTGTGTAGCGTTGCTGATATTCTTATTTATCACATAGGGCAAGATTGATGATTTCAATACCTCTTGTTTGAGCGTATTTAAGTGTTGTCATTGCGCCGCCATTTCTTCCTTCCTCAACAAAAGCTACAAGAAGCTCTGCGTTTTCAATCATCCATCGGTTACGCTTTGTGATTGCTGCTTTCGGATGAGTTCTGCTATCAACGGGGTATTGTACCTCGTCATAGAATTTCTCGTAATATTCATCATCCTTCATTGGATACGGTTGAAGAAGAATAAGGCAACTGTTATGATGTCCTACGGCTTTTTGCGCTCTTTTAACTGCTGATGCTACCGAAATGTCAAAGTCACCGTTGCGCCCGACATAAAACTCTACGTATTCTTTCTCGTAGAGCTTATCTCTTGCTATTTGCTCGATCTGATCTTCAAGGCGGTAATGTCCATAGATCTCTCGGTGTCCGATGAATGCTATTCGGTATATCTCCAACGGTTGGTGTTCCTCCAAATAAAAAAGTGCGCCCCCGAAGGAACGCACCGAAAAAGTGCCTCCCTTCATTGTTGCTACACAATCTCAATCCGTTAGTAGGTATGAGGAAAAAAGGAAACACCTTTTACCAAGGTTAGTTTCCTACTAACGAACAAAGATTATGCGATTGTGTAGCGAGTATATTATACCATATTTTTCGGATTTTGTCAATGGATTAAGGTTAACTTACGCGCGTTTTTATGTCACTTTGCTCGTTTTTTTACTGTGTCCACCTGTTGAGCTTATTCTTTGTTTATTGCTCCCCAACAGTTTGTGAGCGAAAAGGAGAAAAGGCATCGGATTGTTCCGACGCCTTTTCTTTGCTTACTGCGTATCAATTTTGGAAATTTATTTGCTCTACAAATTGGAATTTGTTTATTTCTTAATGATAGTGTTTCATCATTTTATTATAGAGCTTATAGATTCCGCATCTCCAACACAGCACCATACCGAGCACTGCGCCTACAGCTGCCTGCAAGATCTGATACGGCATTTTGAGG
>JBGVNP010000096.1:0-2561 GCA_045125655.1 Eubacteriales bacterium
GCCGTCGGATGTTTTACGGGAGATAGAAGGCATGGTCGCAAAGAGCCCTTTCTCATTCTCGTAAATTTTGATGCCGTGAACAGAAAATGCCCCGATCGTTGCGCTCGCAAATGCTTTGAGCTTTCGATCGGGGCTATCAAACAGCTTATCTACTTTGGCTGTGATTTGAAACGTATTCTGTTCGGGAGAATTGATGTTTTTTGTTTCCATTGATTTTTTCTCCTTTGGTACAATATTAGCGTAGTCTGTAGTCGGTACCACGACAAGATTTGCAGACTATGCTTATTTTTGTTATAATGAGAAGGTAATGGTCTGACGGTTTCCTCCTTGAACTTTGCGTTCGTAACAGAAAGAGTCAGCCGCCTTCTTATTATAAAGATTCGATTAAGCAGGTTGTTCCAATTTCTCAGAGGGGTACCCCTCTGAGAAATTGCGTTCGCGTCACAAACCAAAATGAATCGTAATAAGCTTAGTGCGGAAACATTACATATCACATACGGAAAGAAGGAATGTAAATGATCAGCGTTGGAATCGACGTATCAAAAGGAAAAAGTACTGTCTGTGTACTAAAACCCGGTGGCGAAGTATTAAGAACACCATTTGAGATTCAACACACCATGAAAGAGCTCCTGTCATTAGTTAATCTCATCGAAAGCTACACTGAGGAAGTACGAGTCATTTTAGAAGATACGGGACATTATCACTGGCCCGTAGTAACTCTGCTTGTTGAAAAAGATATTTTTGTTTGTACGGTCAATGCCTTGCGAATGAAAAAATATTGTGCTCAAAGCATCCGTAAAGCGAAGAATGACCGTATTGATGCTTTTCGCATCGCATCTTATGGACTTACATATTGGAATGAATTGATTCCGGTAAAACCTGCCGAAAACGTCTATAAAGAGTTAAAGCTGTTAGCAAGACAATATTATCAGACGATCTCTATGCTCATTAAGGCAAAAATCAATCTTTCAAATCTCATCGACCAAGTCATGCCTGATATTGATAAAATACTTAGCAATAATGCCAGTCATAACAAATTAACTGATTTTGTCGCCCGTTATTGGCATTATGAGCATATTTTGAAAATGGGAGAAAAACGGTTTACACTTGATTATTGTAAATGGGCAAAAAAACAGGGATACCGTATGCACGAACGTTTGGCAAGCGAGATCCTTGCCGTAGCTCAAAACGGTATCCCTGTTCTTCCATACTCCAATGTTACCAAGATCGTTGTTACGGAAGCTGTGCGGGTGGTTCATCAAATTGAATTAACCCGTGACACCATTATAGCACAAATGCAAGAGCTTGCCAAGTCCTTACCTGAATATTCTGTTGTCAAAAATATGCCTTGTATCGGTAATGTGCTTGCACCCCGCATTATTGCTGAAATCGGCGATATTCGCCGGTTTCATAACAAACATGCTTTGATTGCCTATGCAGGTATTGATGCCCCGCCTTATCAATCCGGTACTTTTCATGCGACTGAGCGACACATTTCCAAGCGCGGAAATAGTTATCTACGTAAAACAGGGTTCGAGATCATGCAGTGCCTCATTCAGCATAAACCGCAAGGTCATCCCGTTTATGTTTTTTATTCTAAAAAGCGCAGCGAAGGCAAATGCGGCAAAGAAGCAATGATTGCTGCTTTGAATAAATTCCTCCGCGTTTATTACGGAAAAGTTTCCGAACTCTACCAAAATATTCAAATCGACTCTCTTGCTTAATGACACAAATTGACCATTTGCAGAACGGCGAAAAATTTCCTTTTTTCTCCGTTCTTTTTGTCATGCTCTTTTGTAACTCAATATTGTTAAAACTTTTTTCGTTTTATCTCTTGACTTTATTTAGCAGGTTTCTGTATAAATCGGCGGGGAATGGGTCATACTACTCTCATCGGCAGAGGTTACATAGCCGAAAATGCTCAAAACCGAAAGGATATTATAAACATGAAGTATCTCGTTCTTTTCACCGTTATCGTTCTTTTTCTTTGCACCGTGGGGGGTGTGATGCCTGCGCTCGCGGATTTTGCCATCTATGAAAACACCGTGCGTCTGCACGTGCTTGCCGCATCCGATGATGCACACGATCAAGAGGTCAAGCTCCTCGTGCGCGATGCCGTGCTTCGTGAGATGGAGATGCTTCTTGCGGATGCGAAGACGTATGACGAAGCCCATGCCATTCTCTGTGAAAATCTCGACCGCATCCGCCTCGTTTGCAACGCAACGCTGGTTTCTCTTGGCGAAGATGCGCGTGTGACCGTGCTTTTCTCGAAGGAAAATTATCCCACACGCCATTATGAATCCATGAGCCTGCCTGCGGGGGTATATCAATCCTTGCAGATCCGCATCGGAGAGGGCAAGGGGCAGAATTTCTGGTGTGTGCTGTATCCCGCGCTTTGCGAGGGTCCTGCGAAAACAGAGGCTATCCTGCAAAAAACGGGCTTCACCCCCGATCAGATCGACATTCTGACCGATGGCGAAAGCCCGAAATATAAGATCAAATTTAAGATTCTGGAGTTCTTTGGGGAAAATTTTTCTTCAAATACTCGATGAGATAGCCTT
>JBGVNP010000097.1:0-2242 GCA_045125655.1 Eubacteriales bacterium
ATCGGATACTTCGATCAGCAAAACCAAAACCTCACCGAGTCTAATACGGTACTTGATGAGCTTTGGAATGCATATCCCGAAAAGCGAGAATTTGAGATAAGAAGCGCGCTTGCGCGTTTCAGATTTAGTGCCGAGGACTGCGAAAAGAACGTATCAATGCTCTCGGGAGGAGAGCGAGCAAGACTCACACTTGCAAAGCTCATACTTTCGCCAATGAATCTGCTCATTCTCGACGAGCCGACCAACCACCTTGATATTATGTCACGCGAGGCACTTGAGAGTGCCCTCGACGAGTTTGGCGGAACGATTCTTATAGTTTCACACGATAGATATCTTGTAAATAAGCTTGCCACGAGAATTATTGAGATAGACAATGACGCAACTACGGGCAAGGATTTCATTGACTACCCAGTTTTCAATGTTGGAAATGCCTTTGCGGAGTTTACACACCACAAGGAAACACACCTTGTTTCCTCCGCGTCAAATGAAGTCGACAAAGCCCCCACAGCACAAAAGGAAGACTATATGGCGCGCAAAAAGCAGGCATCTGATGCTCGCCGTGAGCAAAAGCGCATTGAAAACCTCAAAAAAGAGCAGGAAAAGATAGAAAAAGAGCTCGAACAAATCGAGATCGACCTCTTTGGTGAAGCCGCAACGGACTGCAAAAAAGCCGCCGAGCTCACCGCCAAAAAAGACGCCCTCGAGGAGCGCCTTATGGAGATCTATGAAGAGCTTGAATAAAAATAAAGGAACGGATCAAATGATCAATGTCATTAAGTTAAGATTTTTTCCTCTAAAATTTGTTTTGAAAAACTCTTAATTTTGTGACAAGTGTTAAGTTAAGACGAGGCAAATAAAGAACAGCAGTTTCGTAAGTACACGAGACTGCTGTTTTTATTATTTTTATGAACTTTTACATGTTTTTATTGTTATAAAAGCATTTGAAGGCGCGACAAAGGAGCAGGACTTTTGAGCCTGCTTATGCCGCTACTCGATATAGAAACGAAACAAAGCCTTTGGGGACAATATTTTTTCGTTTATCTTTGCGCCCAGGTCGTAATGGTTCCGTATATTGCTTAATTTGGTTCTCTAATTTGTCGACTTTACAATCCCTATCTCTGAAATAATTCATGCATATTAATATTGCTGCAACGTGATTTACAACATAAGTATGCTTGTTTTTAATACACTGATCTATCACAATACTTCCAACAATTCCTTCACAATAGTTATACTTTATCAAAGCGGCATAGATTTCCTGGAGAGCGGAGTCTACACCCTTGCTATGTGTATGTGATAAACCGATATCGTATTTAAGCTCTCGAAAAGATGTTTCAATGCCCCAGCGCATATGATAAAGGTCCTTAAGGGCATAAAGAGAAAACTTGTCACGTGGTAATGTAGTAACAAGTGTCTCATATTCTCCTGAATCAAGTTGAAATCTAACCACTCTGAACTTTAAATTATAAGGCGAAGGAAAATCCCAATTTGAGTTATTTGTTTTCTTGCTGTAGGTTCTATTCTTGTTCTTTTGCGTTTGCACCAAATGTCGACCAAGAGCTTTGTCTTCGTTTGTTTGAGTGGTTGTAATTGATATATTTACATCTGTATCTAATTCTTCAAGAGGAAGATTACGTATTTCTTTAATTCCACTCTTGCCGCTTCTAACACGCAAAACCAATTCATAAGAACCACTTTCCACGAAATGTGTAATTAAATTCAGACTTTCATAACCTCTATCGGCAATAATAATTGCCTTATTTTTCATGTACGTACGTTGATACATTTCAATCAGTGCAGCTCGCTCATCTTCCACTGCGCGTCCTTGAGGTAAAACATCAACGTATATGTGATTAATTAAATCATATAAAGCGTTTAAGTGAATTTGAGAATAAGGATGACCAGTACCATTAGACATACAGGTATCGCCTTCGTTGAGATGAATATTTATATCGCTACCGTCAACAGCTAACAAACGATATCCCCAAAAAAGATTATGGTAATTGCATTTTTGATTAAAGGATCGGAGAATAGCAAGAAACGCCTCGCTTCTTAACTTATCACGTTGTTGAACAAACGCAGATTTGCTGAGAGATATGTTGAGCTTTTCGCACATTCTTATCATTTCGCTGGTCAATGAGCCACCTTTCATTTCAAGCATTGCATAAATCAAGTCGCTCAATGGAAGTTTACGGTTTCTGCAAAAGTCCTTTCCAGGATTGTTTACGTATAAATCCTTATT
>JBGVNP010000098.1:0-2204 GCA_045125655.1 Eubacteriales bacterium
GAAATTGTTTTTTGAATTTATCCCAAAATGTTTCTATTTCTTTAGGTTCGATACCTTGCTTTTCGGTAATATCATCGTTGAGCAGATAATCCATCGAGCATTCAAAGAGCTTTCCCATTTTAATCAGTTTATCTGTTTCGGGATATGCAATATCCGACTCCCATTTGCTAATTGATTGACGGGAAACGCCGAGAATATCGGCAAGCTGCTCTTGGGGGTAGTTGTATTCTTTTCTGAGTTTTGATAGCTTTTCGCCAAGTGTCATAATTGTTTTGCTCCTTTATGTTTTCTAACGCTACGTTGCCATTATTGTAGCACGGCAGAAGAAAACATACCACCAATTAGGCGTTTCTTTATGTAAACTTCGGGTTGCGTTTCTTTATTATACCACATTTTTATGAATATTTCAATCATTAAGAAATAGCCCTCGCTCCGTGATGGAACGAGGGCAGATTTTAGTCCTTTTTATTTTTATCAGCGATTAAATTGCACAACATCATCACAATTGGGAACAATATACCGCCTACCGCAAACACAATCCAATTATATCGCCAACTAATCCAATTGTTTCCTTGTATTCCACTACCGTCATTGCCGAGAAATCCCCAAATGAAGAAGATTGCCGTCAGAACACCCCAATAGGCAAATCCAACTGCCTCTTTTACGCTCGTTCTCTTTTTCTCCTTCTCGGTAAATTCTCCTTCTTTAAGTAGCTTCTGCATACTTGCATTTTGTACGCCCACAACAATGAAAATGCTTGCGCCTATCCCTGCAACAATCATCATAACTGCGAGCATCATTATAACAAGAAGCTCATTTTCAGTAAAGCCGGATATGATCAATGGAATCGGAGAGAAAATGCACACACAAGCTGCTATGATATTGAACTTAATATAAGTATCTCTAAACTTCTTTTTTCGTTCCGTCACCATTCCTTTTACGCCGTATTCAAGCTCAAAAGGGATATTCTTATCAAGGAAAGCATACGGCTCATTCTTAAATCCACAATAAATGTAGATCGGTACGGCACACAGAATAAATGCGAACAGAACAATTAACCCAACCGCACTTGCAGTTGTTTCCGTTATAATCGGATTAGGTAGTCCCGATAACGTAGTCAATACAATAAGAGCAATGGGAGAAAGGATACACAAGAACGTGGCAAGAGCAATACGCCAAGAGGCGCGTTTCCTCTGTTCAAGATATGCGTTGGCTTCTTCAATAGAAATCTTCTTTACAGTTGTGTCTGAAGAATCATCATTTGAAAATTCTTCTTCCTCAATCTCGTCTTTCAAGAGATAGTCCGTTGTAACGCCGAACAGCGTGCCAAGCTGTAATATCTTTTCTAAATCGGGAATTGTCTGCGCGCTCTCCCATTTTGAAACGGCTTGACGGGATACGTTCATCTTGTCGGCAAGTTCTTCTTGCGACCAACCGTTCTTTTTTCGTAATCTGATAATTTTGTCAGCTAAAATCATATAAACACCTCGTTTGAAAATTTCGTAAAGCACCGTGCTTCATCGTGTCTTTATTGTATCAAAAAGCACGGTTACATACCACCAACCGAGGGCTTTCAATGTGTCAACCGACAGTTGCTTTTTGCTTTTTATGTGGTTTCGCCCTCGCTCCGAACAGAACGAGGGCTATAAATCATTTTAGAATATGCCGGGCAGGATGTTAGCAATTATAAGACCTGCTCCGAAAGAGATACCGTTAGCCACCAACGAGTACGTGCCGTAGAACAAAACGGGCTTTTCCTTGCCTGTGAGCTTCTTCATAAATGCGGTGTAAAGAGCCGCTTCGATGGCGAATATTGCAAGCTCGAGCATAATGTACCACGCGACAAACGCCCAAGAACCCGAACGGAAATTGATAATATTGAGTAGTACGTTCAGAATGATCTGCGTTACCGTGTTGACTCCAACAAGGAGCAGCAGAGCTTTCTTTCCTCGGAAGCCAAACAACAGAGCTATACCCATCTCAATTGCTATCGTGATAAGAATACGGGCAACAAGAGAGAGCATCTCTTGCTTGTATTGATACGATTTATAGGCATCGAGCCTATCATTGTTAGATTGATTTTCGTCATACTCTACCGAGCCGATGTCAACACCTGCCATATCGACGGTGTAGTAGGTATCAAAGGCATATCTTTCGCAAATACCGCTGACCACGTATTTATCGGTTTCGGGATAGTACAGAAG
>JBGVNP010000099.1:0-1908 GCA_045125655.1 Eubacteriales bacterium
AAAGCGATGCGGAATACATATCTATCGCTCTGTCGGGAAGATTGTGAGCCTCATCTACAAGAAAGGCGTATCTGCCGCGCTCACCCTCATCGCCAAAATATCTTTGGAAATATATTATCGGATCGAAAATATAGTTATAATCGCAGATCACCACGTCGCAAAGAAGTGAAAGATCAAGGGAAAGCTCATACGGGCACACTCTATATCTCTGAGCAACACTCAAAATAAGTGATTGCGTGTAGCCGGAATATCCTTCAACCAGCTCGCGAATGGCATCGTTTACCCTATCGTAATAGCCACGCGCAAATTCGCAATCAAAGGAATTGCAGAAATTGCTTGCACCAAGTCCGCTCGCGGTCTTTTTAGGACATACACACACCGAATCCTTCGCGCTTATAAATATGGTTTTAAGCCTTGCGCCGGCAGCGTGAAGCTTTTTCATAGCTCCCCATGCCTCACGCCTTGTCTGAGCCTTTGCGGTAAGATAGAAAATCTTATCTATCTTGCCCTCACTAAGTGCGCGAACGGCGGGATAAAGGGACGATATAGTCTTTCCGATACCCGTTGGAGCCTGAACAAAAACGTTCTTCTCCTTGACTATTCCTCGGTATATCGCCTTTATCATCTGCTCCTGCCCTTCCCTTATTTCAGTATATGGAAACGGCACTCTGCTTGCTCGCGGCAAAATCTCTTTTTTTCGCTCAAGCATAAGTTTTGCAAAAAAATCCACTCTTTCAAGAAGCTCAAAATAGCTCTTTTTCAGCTGATCAGCAGTAAAGCTGTCTTCTATTATTTTGATCTTTTTGCTATCCTTAAAGCAGATCACTATACGGGCATCAACCCTTTGAAGCACGTGCTTACAGGCATAAAAATATGCTTGGATCTTCAGCAAGGATATATCAAAATTGTTGGGGAAAGCCATATCCCCATAAGCCCTTCGCTCGCAAAAGAGATCGACTGTACCAATTTCACCGTGCTTATATGCTCTGTCGGCAACCGCAGTAACTGTATAATAATTTCCGTGAATCTGCGCTGTATTTATTAGCTGCTCCTGCGCTCTTACGGGCTCGTGCGCACGGTCATAATCCGGAAGCTGCGAAAGAAAGGTATCGAATCCCCTTTCATTGACGTTCATACGGGCAGGTCTTTGTGAATCGAGATCGCTTGCGCGCGAAACAAGAGAGCAGATCTCATCTGCCGTCATTTCAATACAGTATTCATTTTCGTTGAAACGCACAAGCGCACCCCCTTTAACAAAATATTTATATTATTTTATCACATTATAGGGCTTCCGTCAAGGCTAAAGCCCGCAAAGATGGAAATTTTCCATAATTTTTGCACTATCTTTTTTGATCGGGAGGGATTATAATATAATCAGGAGGAATTCAAATGGAACTGATAATTATCAACGAAAATAAACTGAAAATTATAATGACCGTTCAGGACATGAAGGATTATGGGCTTGACGAAGACGAATTTTACTGCTCCGTGAACGACACCCGTAAGATCATAGAAAGAATAATACATACATCCAAGGCGAAAACAGGATTTGAAAATATGAGCAAAAAAGAAAAGCTCCTGCTTCAGCTATATCCCGAAAAAGATGGAGGATGCGAGCTTTTTGTGACAAGAATCGGACTTGACTACGGGGAGGACACGGTTATGGACAATGAAGGCAACAAGGGGTATATTATTCCGAGAAAAAATACGGAAAACACCTATGCAAAAAATCTTGCTTACAGCTTCAATAACCTTAAAAGCATAATCACCGCTTGCAAGGAGCTGAAATCGATGTCATTTGTGGGAAAAAGCACGCTTTACAAAGGAAACGATAAAAAATATTATCTGTTTATTGATGAGGAAAGCAAGAAAAATAGCTCCTTGTCCGATCTGTTATCGGAATTCGGA
>JBGVNP010000100.1:0-1607 GCA_045125655.1 Eubacteriales bacterium
AATTTTCTAAAATTTACTTACTATGTGCCATATAATAAAGTCTGTGCTAACAAAGAAACAGTTAGTTAAAGTAGCAAATCATAGATTTTCGAAGCGCCTGTTAAAATGCGAGAAAATCGTTATGTGTTGTGAGATACAAAGTATCACACAACACGATTTGCGCGGAGTTTTGCTAAATCAGCACAAACTATATGTCTATTGTGCGAAGCTCTATAAAAGGTTTTTGCGCCACTTTTCCCAAAAAGTGGCATCCTCTTTTCTTAAACTAACTTTTTCAACAGCCCGACAAACCAAAATTTGAAACTCTAATTAACCTTCGTCCACCATCTTGATTTGTGGGATTCTTGTAACGAAGCAAGCAACAACGGCGGTGATGATTATTTCAGGAATCATATAAGTTCCGTTATAAATTATTGAATAAACTATGGCAAGAGCATCACCCGAAAAGGTGTTGAGTATGGCTTGTCCCCACGCGGGAAAACCGTCCTGAGTGAAGAACCACTCCGCCCAAGTGCCAAAGAATATCGCTCCCGATACGATATGCGCTATGTATCGCAGTGAAATAGCAAGGATTGAGCCAAGCACAATTGCTTTTGTCCTCCCAAATCTCTTTCTGAAAACACCTCCAAATCCAAGAACGGTATAGGCGATAACGTAGTCGATAAGACAAACGATGATGGCGCGCCACCAAACCATTTGGCTATCTCCGGGCAAGAAGAAAGCACTTACGGTATTAAAGCCGAGGAGCATCTGCATTATTGAATAAACAAATGCCGTGAGAAGTCCCCATTTTGTGCCGTACATATAGCTGACTACAATTATCGGCAGCATACTTGCAATAGTAAATCCACCACCGAACGGAAGATTAAGAAATGGCATCACCGCGCAGATAGCGGAGATTGATACCGCAAAGGCGATCATAACTGCACTCACGGTAATAGCTTGTGTTTTTTGTTTCTTTTCCATCATAAAAGAAACCTCCTTCTAAAAAATTAAACCACACGAAAAGCCCGTGTGGTTGTTAATTTCAGAGAGTTTTCTCCTAAGTACTACCTACGACGGCATTATCCGTATCAGGTTAAGGGTTCAGCGCTCGTTTTTATAGAAATTCGCGCCATCTCAGCAAATAGCACCCCTGACTTTTTATGTGGTTGTAAATGTATTTTAGCACACTTTCAGTGCCTTGTCAATATCAACTTGAAATTTCAAATTTTGATTTGTCGCGCACGTTGTTAGCACTGACCAAGCGGTTGTTTCGTCCACCTTTTCAAAGGTGGCTCTCCACGAGTAGTGGCGCCCGCGCGGCGTGAGCGCATTCAGCGTTTCTTTTGTTAGCTTTTCTTTGCGCTTATTTCGTCAAAGAAAAGCGGCTAAAGAGTCTTGGTATTTAAAGATAGTTTGCCTTTGTAACGGACAGTCGGGGACGCCTGTCCCTACGGGTTTGGGGGTATTTTTTGTTAGATTGTAGCCGTTTTGTTTGTACTGATAGTTTATGTTTGCAACGGGACGTCGAGGACGCCGTCCCCTACGAGTTTGCAAGTTGATTTTTGTTCAATTATATCTATTTTGTTTGTAATATGTCTATTGTTTTGCTTAAAAATAGCACC
>JBGVNP010000101.1:0-4084 GCA_045125655.1 Eubacteriales bacterium
AATTTTCTAAAATTTACTTACTATGTGCCACGCGATAAAATTTGTGCGAACAAAGTTTCAGTAAGTTAAAGTAGCAAATCACAGATTTTCGAAGCGCCTGTTAAAATGCGAGAAAATCGTTATGTGTTGTGGGATACAAAGAATCACACAACACGATTTGCGCGGAGTTTTGCCAAATCAGTACAAACTATATGTCTATTGTGCGAAGCTGATTAAAAGGTTTTTGCGCCACTTTTCCCAAAAAGTGGCATCCTCTTTTCTTCAACTAACTTTTTAAACTCCCCGATAAATCCCAATTTTTCTCTTTAGCGTTATCCATAAAATCAAAAATTGTGACGATTTGCGCGTATTTTAGCTTATATTTACTTATATATAGAAGAAAATATCAAAAAAATTCGATAAAACACTTGACAAATTCATCCTTTTGTGGTTATAATATAGAATGTCATTGTGTAAAAGCGTAAAGTAGGCTGAAAAGCAACACGCTTCCGAACATATTCCAAGGAGGTGGCAATAATGATCAGAACATATCAACCTAAAAAGAGACAGAGAAAAAAAGAGCACGGATTCAGAAAGAGAATGAGAACTGCTGACGGCAGAAACGTTCTTAAGAGAAGACGCGCTAAAGGCAGAAAAAGATTGACTTATTAATCTTTTTGTGGGCTAACGCCCCGAAAATGTACCGATGACCGAGTGGTCGCATTCTTGCGATTGACCCCATGTGTCATCGGTTTTTTTGTGACTTGCTTTTTTAAAAAAAGAAAAACATTTTTTATCGCACTTTGTAAGTGCAAACTAATTAATTTAACTACACGGAAGCAAAATGAATTTCAGCACAGGACACATCACAAAATAGGAACGAAAGGCACTTTAAGACAAAAGGTCGAGAGGTGATCGGAATGAAGGATATAGCTATCACTGAAAATCATCTTTACCAGAAGGCGTACAAAAACGGCGAAAAGGCACACACAAAGCATCTTTCCGTTTTCGTTCTTCGCGACTGGGGAGCAAAGCGTCAAATGCTCAAAAATCCCCAAAAGAAATATATCAACAGAATCGGTCTTTCGGTTTCCAAAAAGATAGGCGGAGCAGTTATTCGCAATCGAGTTAAGAGAATAATTCGTGCAGGACTTACCGAAGCGAGAAAAGAGGGAGCGCTCAAAACGGGCTATCTCATCGTTATTGCGGCAAGGGTCGGCGCTCACGAATCGTGCAGCCAAGAGCTCGCGCAGGAGCTTATTTTCGCATTCAACAAGCTCGATATGTATTACCGCAAGCCAATCGTCAAATCGGAAGAAAACGAGGCAGAATCGAAATGAAACGCCTCTGCATCGCACTCGTTCGCTTTTACCAAAAGCATCTTTCACATCTCAAGGGACAACCCACCTGCAGATTCCGTCCGACCTGCTCCCAATACGCCATTGAAGCGTTTATGGAATGGGGCTTCTTTATCGGAATAGGACTTACCGCGTGGCGCATCCTTCGTTGCAACCCATACAATGTGGGCGGCTACGATCCCGTTCCCAAGAGAAAATAAGACGCCAAAATGACGCCGTGGCTCGCTTTTAAAAAAGCAGTAGCAATCATACGGCAAGCCGATGTGCTATTCGGCGCAAATCAGATAGCACACAACCCATAAAAACAGAAAGGGAATCGATTTGCTCGCGTTATGCGGCAAATTCGGTTAAAGCTAAAATTGAAAATGAAAAAGATTTTTAATTCTAAAATCGCGCTCCTTCTCATTCTTGTGATCACAGTTTGCGCGATTTTCACAAGCTGCATCGCACCCCAACAGCAAAAGATTACTATCGGTGATACGGTTGTTCCTGAGGGCAGCCAGCATTCTCAAGTTGAGCTTAATGCAATCGCTACTCTCATCCGTAACAACGGCGCCGCTTGGAACGAGTTCGTTTCCGCTTACCGCGGTTACGACATTCTCGGTGCAGATGCAAACCTCAATGATTACACAGCAACAAAAGAGGTAAACGTTGAGGCGGCTAAATCAGTTATCGCAAAATATGACACTGAAAAGACTCTCTCCTACGACAAGCTCACCGCGGCTGACGTTAAGAGCATCGTTGACGCGATGAAGGTTGACGTCAACTTTGAAGAGAAGAGAGATATTTTCGGCACGCTCCAGCTCTGGATCGGTCAGTTCCTCGGCATTTTGACAAATACCGTTGGATTTGGCAACTACCTTATCGGTATCTGCCTCTTTGCTATCGTGGTTGAGATCTGTATGCTTCCTCTTGCAATCAAGCAGCAGAAGAACTCTATCAAGCAGGCAAAGCTCCGTCCCAAGGAAATGGCTATCAGAAACCGTTACAAGGGCAGAAACGACCAAGCAACTCAGCAGAAGGTAGCGCAGGAGATTCAGGATCTCTACACAAGAGAAAACTTCAATCCCATGGGCGGTTGTCTTCCCATGCTTATTCAGCTTCCCATCATTATGCTCCTCTATAATATCGTTGTTGACCCTATTCAGTACGTTGTAGGTGCAAGCGCAAGCTTTGCTAATGCCGTAAAGGTATTCTTCACCGCATCAAAGGCGGCGGGCGGTCTTGGCATGTCACTCACATCCTCAAACGGTACTATCGAGATGCTTTCACAGATCAAGGACGCTGATTTCTCAGGTCTTGCTAATTTCGAACTTATCAACAGCTCAGGTGAGGTGTTTGAAAAGCTCAGCGGCATGGTTGATCAGATCCCTTCCTTCAACGTTGGTCCTATCAACTTCGGCTTCACACCCAGTCTTGAGGGTAACTACTGGCTCCTCGTTGTGCCCGTGCTTACTTTCGTGATTTACTTCTTCTCAATGAAGTTGTCAAAGAAATTCACATACCAGCCCACTCAGAACGAGCAGGCACCCGGTCAGGGATGCTCCACAAAAGTGATGGATATCTATATGCCCGCTGTGTCCACTTTCTTCTGCTTCATGGTTCCCGGTATCATCGGTATTTACTGGGTATTCAGAAGTGTTATCTCCACTCTTAAGCAGTTTATTATGAGCAAGGTTATGCCCTTGCCCGTATTCACCGAAGAGGATTTCAAGGAAGCAGAACGCGAGCTCAGTGCAAGCAAGCCCCAAAGAAAGCGCAAGAGCACAAGCGAGCTTGATCCCAACAGAGAAAAACCCCGTTCACTCCACCACATTGATGACGATGACGAGGAATATATCACTTTCGTAAAATAAAACAATATAAATTATAAGAAAGAGTTAATTATAAAATGAAAAAAGAAACTATTGTATCTGCCAAAACGGTGGATGAGGCGCTTGTAATTGCTTCCAAGGAGCTTGGCGCACCCGTTGAGGCACTTGAATATACAGTTCTTGAAGAGGCAAAAAAAGGTCTTTTCGGACTCGGTGCGGCTCCCGCTAAGGTTCAGGTGAGCTACGCGCCCACTGCAATCGACCTTGCAGTTGAATTTGTTAAAACAACACTCAAAAATATGAATATTGAGGCAGAGGTTATCGTTTCCGATACAGAGCTTGGAAAGAAGATCGATATTCTCGGTGAGGGCGCAGGTATGCTCATCGGTCATCACGGTGAAACACTTGATTCCTTCCAGCACCTCACAAATCTCGCGGCTAACAGAACGGAGAATAAGAAGGGCTCCATTCCCAAGATTTCCGTTGACATTGAGTCCTACAGAGCTAAGCGCGAGGAAACTCTCCGCGCTCTCGCAAGAAAGATGGCTCATAGAGTTGTTAAGTATAAGAGAAGCGTTATGCTTGAGCCAATGAATCCCTACGAGCGCCGTATAATCCACGCAGAGCTTCAGAGCTTTGCAGGGGTTAACACCAACTCCATTGGTTCCGAAAGCAACCGTAAGGTAGTTATTTACCTTGATGAAGCAAAGAAATAATTAAATGCTTATAAAAACACCGAGAGATGATTCTTTCGGTGTTTTTTGTTAAGCTGAAGCTGTTAGATTTGTGCTTCAAATTTTGATTTGTCGCGCACGTTGTTAGTACAAACCAAGCGATTAAAAAAGTTTTTTGGTTACTTTTTCTCAAAAAAGTAACCGCCCGCCGCGTAGGCGATACGCCATTTCTTTTTTGCCAAGCTTTTTTCTTTGTGGC
>JBGVNP010000102.1:0-22698 GCA_045125655.1 Eubacteriales bacterium
AGTCGCTATAGTTTGTGGCACTATCTTTAAATACCAAGACTTTTTAGCCGCTTTTCTTTGACAGCAGAGGCGCAAAGAAAAGCTATGGAAAAGAAACGCCGGGTGCGCTCAAGCCGCGCGGCTCTGCTACGCGCAGGGCGCCACTTTTGAAAAAGTGGACAAAACAACCGTTTGGTCTGTGCGAACAACGTGCGCGACAAATCAAAATTTAAATCTGCAAACCTTATCTACCATTTATTTTTTTATATAGCGTTACGCTTGTACCCTTGCCAGATTTCGAGCTTACCTGAACGGCATCGCAAAAGCTCTCCATAACTGTAAACCCCATTCCGCTTCTCTCCCCCGCTTTATCCGTTGTGTAAAGAGGAGTACGCGCAATCTTGACGTCATCTATGCCACATCCGTGATCCCTTATTTTTATCCTTATAATCGAATTTTCAAGAAGGTCGGCAGTTATGTATATCTTGCCTATCTCGTTGCGATATGCATGAACTATGCAGTTCGTTACCGCCTCGGAAAGAGCGCATTTTATGTCCCCAAGCTCCGCTGCAGTTGGATCTAGACAGGCACAAAATGCCGCTATTGCTCCGCGCGCTATTCCCTCATTCACGGAATAAGATGGCAATATCAGCTTCATAGAGTTGATCACCTTGCCCGATTTTTCATTTCTTGTCATCGTTTTTCCCCTCCTCTTTTGTTTTTTCTATACTTATTATTCTGTCCATACCCGAAAGCCCAAGAATTTTCATTACCGCGGCACTCGGAGAACGGAGCAGAAGTGAGCCGCCGAGATCTTTAATGAGCGCGTAGCGTCCCATTATAAGTCCCAATCCCGAGCTATCCATAAACGTAATATCCGAAAGCTCAAGTATCAGTTTTTTGGGGCGCGTCTCAAACACCAGTGTATCAATATCGGAACGCACTCCGACTGCACTGTGATGGTCAATCTCGCCCGAAAGATTTATCACAAGCGCATCATCTTCTATTTTATACGTGAATATTTTTTCCTGTTTTATCATATAATTTCCTCCGTTTTTTATTATTCTATCACTTTATATATGTGAAAATTGTCGCATTGCGTTGACATTCAAATTTTGGTTTGTCGCGCACGTTGTTAGCACAAACCAAACGATTAAAAAAGTTTTTTGGTTACTTTTTCTCAAAAAAAGTAACCGCCCGCCGCGTAGGCGATACGCCATTTCTTTTTTGCCAAGCTTTTTTCTTTGTGGCTCTTATGCCAAAGAAAAAAGCGTTATAAACATAAACTATCTTTTGATACCAAGACTTTTTAGCCGCTTTTCTTTAGAAAAAGAGGCCCAAAGAAAAAGCTTTGCAAAAAGAAAATGCCGTTTTTTCGCCTACGCGGCGGGCGGTCGCTTTTGAAAAAGCGACGCAAAACAATCGCGCAACGTGCTGTGCGAACAACGTGCGCAACCGATCGCTAAACCCCAATTTAACAAAAAAAGCACTCACGCGAGTGAGTGCTTTTTTTATTTTTATTCAGTTATCCAAAATTTCCTTGGCGCGTTTAAGTATGGGTAACTCTCGGTTACAAACGATTCTTCCAATCGGTGTTTCGCGGCACTTTTCATATTCCGCTACGGCTTCCTCATAGGTCAACTTTACCTTGGAAAGATGGAAGCTATTTATCTCGTCCTCGGTCATATGTGTTTCACCAAAAGATATGACTTTGCAAAGATAATAATTATTTATATTGTGTCTGTGAATCAGATTATAATAATCACTAACAATACCTATTTTGCAAACGATCTCGACCGATGCACCAAGCTCCTCATTTAGCTCTCGCAGAATTGCGGAGTCAAGATTTTCACCGTTTTCCACACCGCCTCCCGCAGTTTCGATATATACGGCTTTCCCGAAATCGTCATCGCGGTCAACGCGGACAAAGTGGAAATATCCTGCATCATCAAAAACGATTGCGCGCACTATCTCTCGGTCGTGTGTTACTCCCTTGTATTCCCATTCTTCGTCGCGAAGATTTATTTCAATTTTTGATATTTCTCTATTCATAATTATTAATTATACAATTAATGTTTACTGTATCTGCTAACAACCTCAATATGGTGCTTTTCAAACAAATTAAGCAAATATTCTTTTATCTCTCTGCTATCTTGCAGAAAACCCGAAAATGATATGCTTCCAAACTCTTTGTAAAAAACAATCCTCAATCCAAATGCAGCACGCCAATAATGTATAGTACTCACTGCATAAAGATCCACAACCTTTTTGCCTTTGTCAGTATAAAATATGATATATTTATCATCAATTACTTGCAATAAAATTTCAGGTTGTTTTAGTTCATTTTTTAGCCCAAAAACACAAAGAATCACAAACAAAAAATACACAATACAGCCATACTTATTATCTCCTTCAGCCAAAAGCAAGATAATAATTCCCGCTACAATGCAAAGAGCACAAAATCCCAAGTATATGATACATGGTTGTTTTTTTGAATGATACCCTGCTAACGTTATTTTCTCTGTTGGAATATTGTCCTCCACTATCTATTTTAATTCAAAACTATAAATCTATGTAATTCAATATTATTTTTGATAGCGGAACATTGATGGCATATAATGCCGCCGCCAATATTGCATACCATGTCGCTATATTTTTGGATTTCATTTTTTATCTCCCAAAATGACATGTAATTATTATATCATTGCAAGGCACTTATAAAGCGTGATTTATTGAAAATGATAAATCTATACAACTCTCCGTTTTTCATGCTTACTGTGGCAACCACCCATTTCCAAGAAATTTCTTTAATTTCTTGCATTGGCAAAATCAAATTTCTGTATTTTTTATCAACAGTGAGCTTATTGGTTTTGTAAGCAAGTTGCTTATCTTCTATATAAAGTCCGCCACCAACTATTCCATTGTGACATATCAAACTACACGCAAATGATTTCTTCATTTTACACCTCATCAAATATATTTATCTAACATTTACATTGTATCACAATTATCATATAAAGTAAATACTCCATACAAAAATAACTCATAACAAAAGCCCTGACATAGTGATATGCACCCCAAAAGTTAGACACTTTTGAGGTGCATATCATATTTAATTCAAGTAGATTTTTATTTTAAATATTCAAAAAATCTTTTCTATATTTAACCTTGAAGAATTCAGCAAGAGTAACCATTTCTTCGTCTTTGATGGTGTTTACACGAGGAAGATGGGCTGTGAGCATATAGATTTGCGCCGCCTTTTCAACGGTTTCAATAAGACCGAAGGTTTCGTCCATTGTCTTACCTGCGCCGTAGATTCCGTGCATACCCCAAACTACGAGGCGAAATTCCTTCATCTTCTCTGCAGTGGCTTCGCCAATTTCATTTGTTCCGCAAAGCATCCAAGGAAGAACACCGACTCCGTCGGGAAAGACAACTATACATTCGGTGCACATTTCCCAAAGAGTGTGTGTAAATTTCTTTTCGTCAAGCTCGTGAACGTAGTTCATAGCAAGTGTATGGGTGGGGTGTGAGTGCATAACAACTCTGTTTTCGGGGTCAACTGAAAGACGCGCGATATGGCTCATAAGGTGTGCAGGAAGTTCACTTGTAAATCTTCCACCGTCAGCATAACCCCAAAGAAGCTCTGCAGTTTTACCGTCATTTGCAATCTTTATTATACCAAGATTTGTTTCGGGATCATCGTGAACATTCTTGAAATATTTGCCTGTTCCCGTAACGATAAATATTTTACCAATAAGAGCAGTTGCATCAAATCCGAGAGGAATGGTGCGGAGAACATTATTCAAATCGAGATATTCTCCTACCTCTTTTTCATCAAGCATATAGCTGATATTACCACCGTTGCGCTCATCCCAACCAAGTCGGTACATATTGGCGCAGGTGTTTCTCATTTCCGTAACAAACGGAGCATCAAATATGTTTTTCATCTCTTCGATAAAACCTCTCTTTCATATTTCTTTACTGTCGCAAACCATTCACCGTCTGCAGGAGCTCCGCAAACACGACAATATTCCGCCCAAATCTCACCAAAAGGCATAGTTTTAAGTTCTTCTTGAACTACCATAAGCTCTGTCCAGTTATCAGCATTCTGCATCTCTGTAAGGTCGGGAGTGAGCAACGCCATAAGAAGAGCCTTTTGAACGTTTCTGAAACCAACCGTCCAAGCAGAAATTCTATTTATAGATGCATCAAAATAGTCAAGTGCAATCTTAACTGAACCGTCAAGGCCACCACAACGAACTATCTCCTTGCATATTTCTCTTGTTTCGTCATCGAGAAGAACTACGTGGTCGGAGTCCCAACGAATGGGTCTTGTCACGTGGAGCGCGATCTCAGGGAAGAAAGCCAAAAGTGCTGGAATCTTATCGGAAACAACCTCTGTGGGATGGTAATGTCCGTTATCCATAAGAGGAATGCATTTATCCTTATTCATTGCAGCATAGGTGAGCGCAAACTCGGCAGAGCCAACCGTATATGCTTCAACGCCAATACCGAATACCTTTGATTCAACGCAGGGTTTTACGCACTTAAAGTCAAATGGCTCTGAAAGTATTTCATCAATGGAATCTCTATATCTTTGACGAGGACCAATTCTGTCTGCAGGAATATCCTTAAAGCCGTCACCCGTCCAAATATTCATAATACAGGGCTGTCCAAGTTCTTTTGCAAGATAGTTTGAAATTCTTATACACGCCTTGCCGTGTTCTATCCAAAACTTGCGAATTTCGGGATCGGGAGAGGAGAGTGTCAAGCCGTTTGCTTTAGGATGAGAGAAGAAAGTGGGATTAAAGTCGCATCCGAGTCCTCTTTCCTTGCAAAATTCAACCCATTTTGCAAAATGCTTGGGCTCAAGCGCATCACGGTCCGCCCAATCTCCGTTTTCAAAGATGGCATAGGACGCGTGAAGATTCATCTTCTTTGTTCCGGGACAGAGTTTGAGAACAACGTCAAGGTCTGCCATAAGCTCCTCGGGTGTTCTTGCACGTCCGGGATAATTACCCGTTGTTTGTATTCCACCTGTAAGTGGCTTTGAAGGGTCGGTATCAAATCCACGAACGTCGTCACCCTGCCAACAATGCAAAGCGACGGGAACATTCTTGAGCTTTTCTATCGCAGCATCTGTATCTATACCAAGTGCTGCATATCTTTTCTTTGCTTCTATGTAACTCATATTAACATACCTCCATTTGTATCTTAAGATTTCCTAAAGCGGTGGCTTCAATCGGCAAGGCAATTACTTGCTTACCTGTTGCTTCTTCTGTTAAACGATTAAGAAATTCATTCTTCGCTCCACCACCAACAATATATAACTTTTCGTATTTGGTACCCGTATTTGCTTCAAGCTCATCTATGGCTTGTTTATAGGATAGTGCCAAGCTCTTGTATGCACAACGAAAATAGTCACCAATACTTTCAAATCCGCCCGTAGCATCATCAAATGCCACTTTCATACTCTCGGGAGCTAAAAACTCCTGCGCGTTTGCATCTACTACTTTTTCACAAGTGCTTTCCTGTGCCATTTGAACTATTTCGGGGAAAGGTGTGTTGGGACATAATACTCTTTGCAATTCATTAATGAGCCACATACCCATAATGTTCTTTTGATAGCGGTTATATCCAACACCACCCTCGTTTGAGTAGTTAGCTTCTTCACTTCCCTTGTCGGTTATGGGTTTTGGTGTCTTAACACCCAAAAGTGACCAAGTGCCCGAGGAAATATATGGGCTATTCTCTTCCATCGGTATTCCCTCAACCGCAGAGCCAGTGTCGTGCGTTGCACAAAGCACAACCTTTGTGTTACCGCCGACCTTTTCGGCAATTTCGGGTAACAAATCTCCAAGAATTGTTTTCGGTTGTGAAAGCTTGGGAAAAAGGTACTCGGGATATCCAAGACGTCTTACGATATCCATATCAAATTCATCGTTTACCATACCCATTGTGGTAGCATTGGTATATTCCCTTGCCTTTACACCGCAAAGCTTGTACATAAGATATTCGGGAATCATAAGCATATCGGTTGCTCTATCCAATCTACCGTTCAACTTATCATCATAGAGCTGATAAATACTGTTAAACGGTTGGAACTGACAACCCACCTTTGAATAAAGCTCGGAAAAAGAAATGATCTCGTGAACCTTGGGAATTACCGCTTCTGTTCTGCTATCGCGATATGCATAAACGGGCAAAATCTCTTTATCTCCGTCAAGCAAAACATAGTCAACACCCCAAGTGTCGATTGAAAGACTTTCAATTTCAGGATAGAGTCTGAATGCTTCTCGAAGACCTGCCAAAACACTATTGTAAAGGCATTCAATATTCCATACAAGATGTCCGTCCTGTTTTGTTACACCGTTTTGAAAACGGTACACCTCTTTTGTCTTTATCTCGGCGCCATCTCGCCAGCCAATTATATGTCTGCCCGAGGACGCGCCTATGTCTATTGCTAAATAATATTTCAAGGCTTTACTCCTTTCATAAAAATCCATATTAATAATAACACAATAATAAAGGAAAATAAAGAACACTATTTGTTTAAAAAAGTGTCCTTGTTTGTATTGATTTTTTTGCGTTCATATGTTAAAATAAAGTGAGGTGGTCTTATGATAAGAAAAGAAATATTGGATAAATTAATACCTATAACGGAAGAAGAAAGCGAAATATTACACGGCAAGGGAGTAGACAAAAGCATTTACACTACCACTGGTGGTAATGTAATCAGATCAAAAAAGCTCCTTGTTGACGGAAAATTAATACGAGTCAGAAAGCACACAAGATTCGTACACTTTCCCCGACATACCCACGATTACATTGAGGCAGTATATATGTGTGCGGGTAAAACAACACATATTATCAACGGCAAGAGGATCGAACTGTGCGAGGGAGAGCTTCTCTTACTCGGACAAAATGCCACGCAAGAAATTTTGCCCGCAAACGAGAACGATATCGCAGTAAATTTCATCATTCAGCCCGCATTTTTTGATAAAACTCTCGAAATGCTCGGTGCTGAAGAAACGCCCATCAAAAACTTTCTAATCAGCTCCCTTTTTGATAGTGAATATCAAGGATACTTGCACTTCAAGGTTGCAAATGTTCTCCCCGTTCAAAACTTAATTGAAAACCTCATTTGGACTCTTATCAGCGACACCCCAAACAAAAGAAATATTAATCAAATGACAATGGGACTTCTATTTATGCAGCTTCTAAACCACACCGACAAGCTCTCGCACGAAAGTCTCGAAGATAAAGCGATTGTAGATATCTTCCGTTATATTGAGGAAAATTACAAGGACGGCTCACTCACCGATGCGGCAAAGCTTTTGCACTACGATTTTTATTGGCTCAGCCACGAAATAAAGAACCGAACAGGCAAAACGTACACCGAACATCTTCAAGAAAAACGTCTTTCACAAGCGGCATTTTTGTTAAAAAACACCTCTCTATCCGTTGAAGAAATCGCGCTTGCAGTCGGATACGAAAACAAAAGCTATTTTCACCGCATCTTTAATGCAAAATACGGTACAAGCCCTAAAAAATATAAACTATAGTTTTTTTAATTAATAGGAGATTTTATGATAAGAAAAGGTTCAGTTATGAAATTATATCCAGGAATGGCAGAAGAATATGAAAAACGACATGCTAATCTTTGGCCACAGATCAAGGAGGCAATCTTCCGTGACGGTTGCACAAGCTACTCTATATTCCACGATCCCGATACCGATCTTTTATTTGAATATCTTGAAATAGAAGACGAACAGACCTGGGCTGCAAGGGGAACTTCAGAAATCATTCAAAAATGGTGGGATTACATGGCAGACATAATGGAAACCAATGCGGACAACAGTCCTGTTTGCCGTCAAATCAACGAGGTTTTTCATTTGGAAAGTTAATAAATTTCAAAATAAAACGGCAGTTCAAATGAACTGCCGTCTTTTTATTTTGCTATATTCAATATTTGTTCAAAATGCTCGATACTATTGTCCGCCTTGTCATAGCCGTAAGCATCTCCGAGAGCAAAGGTTATAAATCCACCCGCTCTTCCTGCATCAATACCAGCTTTAGCATCCTCAACCACGTAGCACTCAGAAGGATCAAGTCCCAAATAATGTGCAGCTTTAATAAAGACTTCAGGATCGGGCTTGCTATGTGTAATGTTGTTTCCATCGGAAACTGCATCAAAAAATCCCTCAAGACCTATATATTTAAGTATAGCGGGAGTATTTTTGCTTGAAGAACCTATAGCGAGCTTATATCCGCGTGCACGAAGCTCCTTGAGTGTTGCTTCAACTCCCAGAAGAATATCATCGGGAGTAAGACTTTTAAGAAGCTCCTTATAAATATCGTTCTTATGCGTTGCCAAAGCTTCTTTTTCTTCATTTGAATATTCTCGGTGGGCGCGTTCAAGAACAATCTCAAGACTTGCCATACGGCTTACACCGCGCAAACGGTTATTAATCTTTTCGTCAAAGTATATTCCCTCTTTATCCGCCATCTGCTTCCAAGCAAGATAGTGAAGTCCGTCGGTTGAAACGATAACACCGTCAAGGTCAAATATAAATCCCTTCATATTGCACCTCACATTTTGTAAACAAGAGTATTTTTGAGCATCCTTACTTCACCGTCGGGTGTTTGAAGATTGATTTTGCCCACACCCTTCTTTGTAATAGTTAATTCGTCTTTCTTCATACTCAATGTTATCTTTGTTCCTTTATAATAGAAATGAGCTGTAACACCATCAAAGAGTGTTCGTACAGGATTTAAGCAAAGAGTACCATCCGCTTTAACTGAAAGTCCAAAAATACCGTAAACAACTGCAAGATATCCGCCTGCAAGACAACCTGCGTGAACGCCCTGCCAAGCAACTCCGTGAATATCATCAACATCCATTTTTACTG
Organism: Eubacteriales bacterium; assembly: GCA_045125655.1. GTDB lineage: Bacteria > Bacillota > Clostridia > Oscillospirales > CAG-272 > RGIG4608. Next base: position 8,895 of record JBGVNP010000102.1, read on the forward strand.
TGTTGAGAAGATTTTTGCGGAATGACAACATCTGTTTGTTTTGAGCGCAAGCCATGGCGTGTACGGGGAACGTAAGCGAGGAGCTTACCTCACACATATTCTCGTAATAGTCCCAGTTTTCTGCAAAATGAGTTCGATCAACACCAACGTCAACCATTGTATAAAGCAAAATAACGTCGGGCTGCTTGATTATCTGACTCTTATGATAAAGTCCGCTCTTCTTCATCTGGAACTGCTTCAATGTTCCTTTTCCCTGCTCTTCAAGTGAGCGTGAAAGTTGAAAGTATCCATCAAACTGAGGTATAAGTCCGTTTTCACACATGGGTAGATAGAGTTTTGAGGAAATTTCCTTCATCTTTTCAATAAGAGAAGCTTCAACCTCATATGAAAGCTCATCACAAAGAACAACAAAGCGATCAAAGGCAAATTTAACACAATAATTTGTATATGCATCATTATCAACATATGGATGATGCTCATCTGTACCCGTTACTCTGCAAATTTCATATCTATCATTTTTCAAGGATACTCTTGAAATCCAGAATTTAAGACATTCAAGTATCATCTCCATACCGTAATTAATCATAAATTCCTTATCACCTGTATAACGATAATAATTTATAATGCCGTATGGAATATCGGAGTTGATATGTATCTGCATAAATGGGTGGCGTGCATACTGCCACACTCTCTCGTCACCATTTACTGACGAGCAAAATGCAAACATTGCACCGTCATAGCCCTTCTCTTCGGCATTCTTCTTTGCCTGAGGAAGCATTCTATATCTATACATAAGTGCATTTTTAGCAGTTTCGGGTGCTGTAAGCAAGAAGAATGGCATCTGATGAATCTCGCAATCCCACCAAACGAACTGATTATATCTTTCGCCCGTGAGAGCCTTTGCAGAAATTCCGTGAACACTGTCGTTCATTGAAGCGGAAATTGCAGTGTGATAGCTTGCAAATCTAAGATATGCATCAACCTCGTCATCTCCCTCAATAGTAACGTCCATCATTGCAAAATAAGCTTTATATGCTGCTATGTGTGCTTTTTTTAAAGTATCGTAATCAAGATGGCTTGCAAGTCTTTCGCGAGCACAATCGATAATATCTTTATCGGTATCTCTATCAGTAACTATATAAGAAATCTTTTCAAAGCTATAAGCTCCGGCATTATCGCATAGATATTCAATACCAACAGTACCGTTTTCATTATACTCACCAAGGATCTTTCCGGTGGGGAATATGTTCTTTATTCCGTAGCAAGCAGCAAATCCGTATTTATTTGTTGCGTGATATCTATGAATGATATCAGTACCCTCTATCTGCATCAAATCCGTTTTTGTAATGAATTGACCTCCGGTCTTGATTGAGGTATCAATACCTGACATTATCTTGATGGGCAAATTGTGATTAATTGGTCTTACCTTAACTTTTTGACAGTAGATGTGCTCATCGGCAAACGATGCAAAGCGTTCAAAAATAAACTCCGTCTTATTTCCCTCTCCGTCATCCCAAACAAGCTCTCTTTTATAAATGGCAGTTTTGGGATCAATAGAACGATGCCATCTAATTATTTTTCCTTCCCAAGGAAAAAAAGTTTTTTTGCCTACAGTTATTTTAACCGCAAGGAAATCGTGCATATTTACACAGCTGTCCTGTTTTTCAAAGGATTTAAGCTTTTCCTCGTCCAAGTAGTATTTTTTCATATACTCGTTGTCCGTAAATGGCTCGGTTACCTCAATTATTTCGTCAATAAAGCCACGAACAAAAGCACCTTGAACACGTTGAGAACCAAATTCCTCAAAGCTTCCTCTAACACCCATATAACCGTTTCCGGTTGTAAATAGTGTTGCAAGCACCGGCTCGTCAGCTATATCATAAATGCTTTCACTAAAATTCTTATTTTTATCTAATCCGTACATAATATTTATTTCCTGTTTTCTTGAAGACCGCAGTATATACTGCGGTCTATATTATTGCATATATTAACCTTCAAAAAGAGTTGTAAAGAATTGTCCGATAGCTTCAAAAAATGATTTAAAGAATGCTAATATAATTTCAAAGAAATTCATCTGTTTATCGGATTCTTGATGAACATCATCTTCGATATTCTCTTCTGTATGAATCGCAGTTACATCAACGCTCATAGTTGATTGTGTTTCCCAAGGAGAGATTGACACGTAACAAGCAGAAGAATCTGTAAAATGGCTCATACCCTTAAGCAAATTTGCAGAAACCGTGAGAGTGTCGGTTCCAAGAGGTGAAATAACGTTCATACTCATATCACCGCTATTGAGCATTTCAAATTTGAGTTCAAAAGGAAGTGCACCTGTATTGTTATACACAAGATAATCACTTCTTCCAATTGCAACACCCGATCCGGTGCTTATGCTACCATTATTAAAATCAATTTTGATCAATAAAGCTTCATTGGAAAGCCACTTATCCTTATATGTATTGGAAATCAAAATGCCAAGCACTTTATTCTCGGATTGGATATTAAGATTTGTAAATCCAAGATGTAAGCCATCAAGATTAACTTTGGAGTTAAATCCAAGGAAATAGTTCTTTGTGGCATCCTTCCAGTTAAACTTAACACCAATATTATCGCTTTCCTCTATCCAACCTCTTGAGGTCATGGGAGCAATACTGAAAGTTCCCGCCTTAGAGGGAGCAAATTCCTTGGAGCAAGACGTAATAAAATACTTATTATAGTATTCCCTTTCAAGATTTGCAAAATCCTCAAGCTTGTTCATAAGATTCTTTACCTTATAGCTAAGGTTATTTATTTCCTTGCGCATCTTAGCTATGTATTCAAGGTCATTCTTTGTAAGTTCCTTATTTAAAAGCTCCTCAATTCTACCGTCAAATCTTGATGCTATGATAGAATTTTCCTCAGTCATATCAACCATCTTTTGAACAACCTCGGTATATTTATAGAAGCAGTCATAGGCTCTAACCTTCACTGTATAAGGATATTTAAAGGTTCCCGTAAAGGTTGTAGAGTATTCCTTGGGCATATTATCAAGCTGAGGGCTGTTATAGAAAGGAGTTACTATTGTCTTAGAAGCGATGGGAGAACCCTTCTCATTAAGCACCTCTATTTCATAATAGAACACCATATCATCATCTACCGCAGCTTTAAAGTCTATTTTAAGCTCCGTATTTGAAACTTCAATAACTTCAATGCCCGCAGGGAATTGAGGAGTGCGGTTGTTGGCAAGTCTTGTTTCCTTTGAATATCTTGTCAAAGAAGACCCGTCGGACTTATATGCATCTATATACCAAGGCTTTTTAATAACCGAGTCCTGTGCAAGATCAATTCTTGTGATACGTACATTGTTATCCTTATCAACCTCAACGATCATACCCTGTGAGTAAGAACGGCGATTTTCGGGAATTATCATATCAAATTCAATATCAGATGAGCTACCCGCATTGATTTGCGTATATGTGGACTGATTGATATTGGTTTCAAGATTGATTCCATAGTGAGTATGTCCTGTGAAAAGAATTACTTGAGGATATTCCTTAAGAATGCTATCAAGCTCAGCAGAAGCACCCCATTCGCCCGTTCCCTTAATATCGTCGGACATACTTCCATATGTTGTGTCCTTAGCAGGGCTATGGCAAGATACAAATACATAAGAATTTGGATCTTCGCCTGTTATTCTGTCAAGTGTATTCTTAAGCCAAACTTCAGTTTCCGAAGAAAGTGTATTATAATTTGGCATATAAGTTTCAATATCAACGGACACAAAGTGATAACCGTTGATCTCAACGTGACGGTTGCCCTTATAGATGCTATTCATGTCCTTGTCGAAAAGATACATATCCGAGCCATATGCGCTAACGAACTCACTTCTGCTCATGCAACCGCTCCAATATACGTCGTGGTTGCCGTGAGTAACTATAACCGGCACTTTTGTCACATCAAAAGCATCTTTAACTATAGAAGCAAAAAGCTGTGCCTGCTCTTTTTTGCCATCCTGTGTCTGGTCACCGTTAAAAAGAACTGCATCAATACCGTTTTTAGCATATTTTTTAATTGTAGCTAACGTTTTGCGAAGAATATTCGCATTATCTCCAAATCCTATATGAGGGTCAGAAAGATTGGCAAATGTAAAGACAATCTCATTTTCGTTAAATGCATAATCCGCATTTGACACTGCACTCACCTCGCCCTCTGCACTTGCGGATATGGGAAACATCCCCAAGCACATTATCATAACTAAACTCAAACTGAGTATTTTTTTCATTTTAATCATAAAGGTCTCCTTATTTATAGTATACACCAACCGAGTCTATTTGAACTGCAACGTTATATGTTCCTGTAACCTCAAAACCGAAATTCATTCCGCCAATATAGAGATCTTCCCATGTTGTATCTCCAAGATAACCTCTATCTTTAGCTGTATTAAATGCAGTTTTTGCGGCTTCCATAAGGTGAAAATCTACAGTTCTATACTCATTCAAAACCGGGCATTTACCATCGGGATGAACTATCGCTGAAGACGGTTGATATATAAATGCATGAGTTGCATCTTCTTTGCCTGCATCCTCTGCGGCATATCCACCAAAAGATGCTCCCGAAATTCGATTATCCCAAAGAGTAATACCAAACCACACGTATTTTCCGTAGTCCTTATGTCCCTTCACTCTGTTTTGAAGGGTAATATACCAAACAAGTTGAGCACAATGCTTATTGGAATTTGCCGTAGAACCCATGCAGTCTTCAAACTTTGTAATCTCATAACTCATATTCATAACAAGATCTTCAAGCTCGCTAAGATGTATAAGGTTTGCATCAGGGCCAAAATCTTGGGACAAAAGTGTATGTGGCCAGCTTTCACCGTCTTGGCGAGGACGGTCGTATTCAACCTGAGCGTTAAGCTCCATATAAATGGATCCGTCGGTACTATCAATAGACAATATCTTAGCCGGAATCTTTACACCGTTAGTTGATTTACCATCGGATATGTATGTAAATCCGTCCCCTCCGTTAAAAAAATTTCTTTCCGCATAATCATAAAGATCGTATTTAGATCCCCATTGAGGAAATACCCAGCATGCATCTCCTTGAGCATTAACACCTGCCAAGGTACCGGCAACTTCCCCGTCTGGCTTTAAAACAGAGACTCCGTTTTTAATAAATGGATCGTTAAAAAGAGCCGAATATCCATTGCTTATATATTTTTCATAAGTAGTTTGCAATTCTGCAATCGCATAGTCAAAATCTATAAGAGTAGAAAGAAGATTCATCGCATAAACACGTGCAAAGAAATCGTTGGGGTGGTTTACGTTGTTGCTCGACATTTCGGTATAATATTTACCCATATCAAGAAGATCCTGATGCATGGCACCGATATCAACAACGGATACATTCTGATAATTCTTTGCTAATTTTGCAAGATACTCTGTATATTCCGTTTGATTTTTAGACTGATTCTTCGCCATAGGATTTGCAAGCATAGTTCCAAGAAGGATAATCTCACAATCCGCATTTTGTTGACGAATAGTCTTTATCATACTCATAATATTATTGCAGAAGGTATCGATAGAAAGTCCGAGTGTCGCATCATTCATACCAAATCCTATAATGGCAATATCGGGACGATATCCCTTCAACTCACCATTAACAAACTGTGTCGCAAGGCCGGGCTTTTGAACCTGTACACCCGCTACCCAGCCGGTTCCACCACCTATTCCGTTAGAGGAAGTCCAACCGCCAACGCTGGTATTTTTAAGATTAACCTTTCCGCCGTAGTAGGAAGAAAGTCCTTCAACAAACATCTGAGGCCAAGTGGGAAGATTGGGAGTGATACCAAGAACGGACGATGAGTTTGCTCCCGTAGAAATACTGTCACCAAATACAAGAACATTAACCTCTTCTTTGTTTTTCAATTTAGAAAGTGTCTTTTGAAGAGTTGTGTCACCAAGATATTTGGGAACAGAGCCAGACCACAATCCCTCATCGTGAACGTAAGTAACGCTGAGCTGCATTTGAACTATCTGATGTCCCTCTGTAAATGGCAAACAAAGGCCGTTCGTCTTAGAAGGAATATCGGACTGCAACGTAAGTCCGGGGAATTGCTGCTCACCTGTGAGCATTTTGTCGGTAACGTATGGCATATTAGTTGAAAATTCATCCTTTTCAAGTATATCATTGTGAACGATATTACCAATTGCCACAATATAGCCGTTTTCATAAGTGAAGTCCACGCCTTCAGTAAATGTCTTTATTTGAGAGCCGTTATTTTCGTGGAAATACCAAGTAACAGACTCGATTTTTTCTGCGTTAAAAAGTAGTTTGGCACGGGGTGCCTCAATAATATTGCCTTTATCATCGGTCTTGGCTACAAGCATAATACTTTCATCATACATTGTATTACCTACCCAGAAAGGCTGAGCATATTTTTTAAATTTCATATCATCTTGAGGAGGAATGGTTGTTCCTCCGGGTTTCGTTGTGGGTGTTGTTGTCTCCTTAGTAAATTCCTCCCAAAATTCGTTCCAAGCTGTGCATGAAACCAACGGGAGCATAATTGCAACCGTAAGAATAAGTGCAATAATTTTTACAGTATTTTTCAATATTTTTCACCTCATTTGCTGTGAAATTCAAATTTTACAAAAGCTTCCGGGCATTATATTATAACACCCGGAAGCCATAATATCCGGATTTACTTGTAATAAATCCAAGAATTATTTGCCGTCAATCTGATAAATCAAATGTTTGGCATATATAATTTTGCATGATTACTGTTTGCCGAAAAGTCGAGCAAAGAATCCAATAATAGCATCAATTATGCTTCTAAAGAATTTAGCCAACTGCTGAGCAAATGTAAGTTCCTCTTCACCGTTGTCATCACCAGGATTTGAATCATCGGGGTTCTGAACTTCAACGTCCGCGCCACAGTTATCGCACTTGCCGTCAGCATTAGCATCAACGTGATCTGTGCAGTCGGGGTTTTCTTCGGGCTTGCCAAATTCAACACCGTTAGCACTTACAAGAGTAAGAATGTTAGGATTGGACTTGTCATCTGCAAATGAACCCATAGAGAAGTAAACCTCATCGGGAACGCTGTGACCGTTATTTGTAAGAGCTTCTGGAGTAAGAACGATCTCTGCCTCATTTACTCTGATAACGTATGCATAATATGTAGCATCCTCAACGAAACTGTAGTATTCTTCATACTTAACGGAAATATTGATTGTACCGCCGTCAAGAGGAGTAGCAATTGTTGCATTTGCAAGAGGAACATCTGTATAGTTCATGATCTGAACGTTGGATTCTGTGGGGTAAAGCCATATAATAATGGAAATACCATCGCTCATTGACTTGTAAGAATCAGGAGCACCAAGAAGGTTGAAGCAAAGGTTATTTGCGCTTGAACCGTTATTGTAGTATGCCGCGCTTGTAAGCTCAACAACTATTTCAACACCTGTCTTAAGGTTAAGGACCTTGTTGTAGTTAAGACGTGCGGGGAATTCAACCTTGGACTCAACTGCAAGACCTCTGTCATTCCATTCAACCACAGGAATGTTTGTGGAAGTCATATAGTAGAATATGTTTTCAGAAATTACACCTTCAAGATCTGCAAGCTCTGCTGCTATTTCTGCATTTTCTTCCATGAGATAGTCAAGCTTAATTGTCTTAAACTTATTGCGAACAGACTTGAAATCATCAAGGATTGTGTACTGCTGTTCAAGAAGTGCATAAACCTCTGCGATCTGAGCGCGAACAAGTGCTTCGCAAGCCGCCTTAATTGTGTTATAGCCCGCTACGTAACGGTTGTAAAGCTCACCATCTGCCTCTGTAATGGAAACGTAAGTAGCGATTTCTGCATAAGCTGCCTTAGCATCGTCAAGATTGGGCTTGATTGTGAGATCAGCTGCAAGCTTTGCTTCCATAGCTGCAACGTAGCTTTCCTTAAGTGCAGGAAGAACTACTGTTTCCATATTAACTACTGCACCATCAGTAGCTGCGATCTGAGCTTCAAACGCTGTCTTGTGTTCTTCAGTGAGAACTGTTGTAATCTTTGTATAAGCTGTTGTTGTTGTGAATGCTTCTCTGTGAGACTTAACTGCAACGAGATCGTCAACGATTGTAGCAGAGTTAGCATCAAGTGCGTCTACCATCGCTTTGTAATTTGTTACCCAAAGAAGAGCGATGCAATAGTCGTGATTATAGTTAAGACCTGCTATAGCTGATTCTATCTCTGCCTTAGCTTCGTCGCTAAGCATAGAAGCTCTATTTGCATATTCTGCCTTTGCTTCGTTAGTAAGAGCAAGTGCAGCTGCAAGTGATTCGTTATTAAGTGTTGCGGGAGCCGCGATAAGTGCATCGTATGCCGCCTTAGCCGCGTCAAGCTTGTCAGTTACTGCCTTTTTAACGATATTTACGATTTCTTCGTTAGCTGCAAGCTCTGCATCAACAGCGCCTACCAAAAGGGCAAGCTCTGCAAGTTCTCTTGCGCGAAGCGCACCTGCGCATGCAACTGCCTCAGCTCTTGCTGCCATAGCTGCATCGTAAGAAGCTGCGTCTGTGATGGAAGCGGCTGCTGCCTGATATGCTTCAACCTTAGCGATAGCATTTGTTACGCCTTCGCCTGCTATATATGCTCTGTAGTTATCATCAACGATCTTGTATTCGCCTACACAAGCGGGATTTGTGCCGGAGGGGAATCCTGCCGCGATAACGTAGCACTCGCCGTTTTCGTTGAGCATACTTGCTACTCTTTCCTTGGGAAGATAAACTGTGCAGCTCTTTTCGTCTGCATTGTAGTTGGCATTATTGCCCCACATTGTGCTATCTGTCATTGTGATTTTTACAGAATAGAACTCATCGTTGTAGGATTCAAACTTGATCGTCCAACCCATTGTAGGAGCCTGAGCACAAACCATGGACGTTGCAACGCCAAAGCCTGTCTCCGCAGCCATATCTGGAGCTACGTAAACAACAGATGTTGAGTTATAATTGTGATTTTCACCGAAATGAAGTCTTGCCTGACTTGTGTAAAGCCCATTCCAATATGTAATAGAGAAAGGAGATCCGTCGCCAAAATATGCGCCGGGAGTGCCTGCAAAAATAATACCTACGCAGTCGCCCGTAACAGATGTGGATCTGAAGCTGATTTCAAGACCGTCAAATTTAACAAGATGCTTATAGTAAGCACGGTGTCCCCAAGCAGCCATATTGGCAACCTGAGTGTAGCCGTTTTCTGCATATGTTGCAGCAGCACTACCAGAGTAAGTGGGCCAGTCGCTGTCAGCAGTACCGATGATGGTAGGAGCTGCAGGTTGGGGTTCTTCAGGAGTTACAACAACGTCGGCCTCTGTAATCTTTATACTATAATTAGGATCATGAAGACCTGAAGCAGAAATATATACCTTACCTTCAGCGTCAAGTGCTGATGCAAATGAAGATTTGGGAATATATACTGTCGAAACACCACCCTGCTCTGCAACGTAGTTAGCATTAGCTTCCCACATGAGGTGAGGTGTCATAGATGTAAACTTAACTGCATAAACATTGTCATCATATGACTTGATTTCAATCTTAAGCTCGATGTCAGTTACCTTATTAAATACCATTGAGCCTGCAATTCCGCATCCTGGTGTTGTGCATTCAGGACTGGGATATGCCAAGGAAGATGCATTGTAGTCATGGTCAGCACCAATGTGAAGTCTTGTCTGACCGTTAGCATAAGGATCATGCCAAAGTGTCATAGCAACTGCACCATTGGAATAAGTTGCACCGGGAACGCCTGAGAAAATAATTCCCGCCGCCTGTCCACCGGTTTCAGCAATTCTAAAATTGCTGATCTTAAGTTCAACTGTAAGTCCTTCAAGTTGAACCTTGTTTGTTGTATGCGCTACATTTTCGTACTGAATACCGGAAATGTTGTAAAATCCATTTTCGCCTTCAGTTACAGTTGTTCCGTTTGCTGTCCAAACGGGCGCATCTGCGTTTTCTTCTGCAAACACAAATGTCTGTCCAAACATGGGCATAATCATTGTGAAGAGAAGCAAGAATGCTAAAATTCTTCTTTTCATATTTGTCCTCCAATAAATATAAATTTATTAATTAATATGGCAAGCCATAATTAATTCGATTTGTACATATTGAGATAGGAAATTTCCACCTCAACATCATAGTTGCCGGGAAGTTCCCAGCCGATATTTGTGCTGCCTATTTTTAATTTATCAGCACTTGCACCCTTCATAGCTCCGTTTTGACGTGCTATTTTGAGCGCCTGATTAATATAAGGAAGAATATCAACCTTAACGCTAACATCTTTACCCACAACGGCTGTAGGAATATTTACCGATCCGGGCTGCTGACCTGCAACAGACTGAAGGGAAAGCATGTAGATAAACAATCCTGTGCTATCTTCCTTGCCGCCGTCATAAGATGCAAAACCATTTGGGGTATTACCAAGAGCGCGTGTATCAAACATCGAAAATCCAAACCACATTGAATGTCCATAGCTTTCACTTTCGGGATTCACATCTGTAAGTGTGATAAACCACTGAAATTGTGCTGCATTAAGGTCATTATCAATCGGATACTTTTCTCGGTCAACAAGACTTTCGCACTTAGTTACCTTGTAATCGACCTCCATATAAAGATGCTTACAACCGTCGGTATCTGATCCGACTGACTGCTCAATAAGGATGTGAGGCCAGTTCTCAGTACTGTCAGTACGCTCGCGAATATTGCCTTCCTCATCCCTTGTGTATTCTTCACTTCCCTTTATGCCCAATGTTATAACGCCTGTTTTGGAAGTGTCAATTTGAAGGAATTTACCGCCGTCATTGTATGTAAGAATGGAGCCGTTTCTTTCAAAAACACCCTCAGTCACCATATCCTTAGTGCAGCCCCACTGAGCCATACGCCAGATATTATCTCCATTTGCCTTGTTTCCATCATAATCAAGATATCCCGCAAGATTTCCGTTGGAGGAATTTGCATGGAATAAGGTTACTGCAAATCCTCTGGAAAAATTAAGGTCTCCAAGAATCTCAACAACACCGTTTTCATCTACCATTGGTCTTTCAATCAATTGTCCCTCATGCACGTCATCCCAATCGGGACCCGGCTTTACGGTTGTTGCAATTGTTGAAGTTGTGGGTGTTGAAATATCTTCATTAATATTGCAACTGCTAAACATAATTACTCCTGTAGCTATTGTTAATATCAAAGCTACTGCTTTGATCAATTTATTTCTCATATTCAACCACCCTTAAAGACATATTTTCAATTTTAACACCTACTTTAGCGAGGTTGGAAACCTCCCAACCGATGTTAAAACCGTTAACCGCCATGTTTTTCCATTCAGATTCTTCAAGAGCGCCCTTGCTCTTGGCAATATCAAATGCTGCTTTCATATATTTTTTAAGATCAAGCTTTACATGATATGTTGTGCCGACCTCCACTTTACCGCCGCTTTCGGGGAAAAGCTCCTTACCTGTTGGAGCATATATGAATTTTCCTGTAGCATCCGCTTTGCCGCCGTCATAAAGCTGTGTTCCTGGGAAAACATCGTATCGATTGTCAAAGAGTGTTACGTTGAACCACATATAATCATTAAGCACGCTTGCTTTGTCGTGAACTGTAAATATCCATTGGAACTGTGATGCACCTATCGAATTGTTATATTCGATATTTTCAGTTATTGTAAAATCAAGCTCCATAATGAATGATTCCACTTGATCAAGATAAACAACGCCAGGGGTCTGCTGCATAATCATATGCACCCAATCCTCTCCGTTTTGACGGATAATGGGCTGACCCGTTTCTTGATTTACGTATTCTTTGGTAGTATCAACGTTGAGATTATACTCCCCTGTCTTTGTATTTACTGAAATATACTTGCTTCCGGATTCATTGGTGAGAGTGAAATAATCTCCATCAACTCCCATGATTCCATAAGCGGGTATATCAAAAAGCTCATTACCCAAAGACAAATCGTTTTTGGTTGAATCATAATTTTCTCTTGTTGTCGAAAGATCGCAATATTGACCCAACGACCAGTAGGGTTCATCAATTCCTACCTCTCCATATTGCCACCAAGTATAACCCACTTGGTGAGAGTTGAGGTTGGATATTTTTATTCCCTGCTCAAAATTTTTATCAAATAAAATGTCCCTCTCTACGAGTTTAGAACCATTCGGTTTTGTAGAATCCGTTGGAAAAATATTTCCACAGCTCGACAACACCGCTATAAGCATAGCAACAGTTAAAAATAAAGCTAACTTTTTCATATTTTTACCTCGCTGTGTTTTGTATTATTTACGATCACATTTTTACCGCGCCGTCAGTAAGTCCCTTGATAAACTGCTTTGAGGTAAAGAAGAATGCAACAAGCAATGGCAAGGATGCCAAGCAATAACCTGCATAAATTACCGTATCGGGTATCTTTGCTGCAGTTGAGCCAAATACCGTAAACACTCCGACACCTATGGTATAAAGATCCTCTGCTCCGTAAAGAATGAGTCTTGCCCAAACTACGTCATTCCATGCACCGAGAAGTGTTGAAAGTCCTACAGTAAACAGAATGGGAGCGCTAAGCGGAATGGCTACCTTAAAATAGCATCCAAGCTTACTTGATCCATCTATTTCTGCTGCCTCATAAATATCCGCAGGAATACCATCAAAAAACGTTTTAATAAGGAAAATGTTGACCGGCATACCACCCGCAATCGCAGGTAGCACAACTCCGGCATAGGTTTGTTTTAAATTCAATGTGGAATACACAAGAGAATACTGTGTAGCAAGTGTAAGGATACCGGGTATCATCATAAATGCCAAGAACACCATGAAAAGTGCATCCTTCCCTTTGAATTTAAATCTTGAAAATCCGTATGCAGCAAGACTCGCAAAGAGCAACACTCCAAAAACCTCAAGGAAAGCTACCCAAAAGGTATTAAGGATATATTTTGAAATATATGGCCATGCCGCCTTAAATGCTCCTTTGACAAGATTTACACCTTCCTGCCCCGGAATAGAGAGCGGATTTTTCAAAATATCCGCCGGGGATTTTAAGCTATTAATTATTAATATGTAGAAAGGAAACAACACCATTATAAGTAAACAAATAATGGTAATGTGAGACAAAATCTGTCCTACAGTCAGTTTCTTTCGTTTTACGTTCATTTTCGTATTCTTCATGGCTTACTCCTTCGACTTAACGAGCTTATTGTTGAGAACAGTTATTATCATTATAATTACAAACATGACAACACCCATTGCACAAGCATAGCCATATGCACCCTCTTTGGATGATCCCGTAATAAGTCTATAGATATAGTATCCGGGAACCATTGTGCCTGACTGCATACTATCTATAACCTCACCGGGTCCACCGTTAGTTATAGTGTACTGCATCGTATAATTCTGAAGTCCGCCTATAAAGCCCATTATAAGAAAGTACTTAAGCTGTCCACTGATAAGAGGAAGGTCTATTTTAAATACTCTGCCCCAAAACGATAGACCGTCAATTTGAGATGCTTCTACAAGACTACGATCAATGCTGTTAAGTCCCGCAAGATAGATAAGGAATGACGTTCCTCCTACCCACGGAAATCCGTACAGAAAGATACTGAGAAATACTACCCAAGTATCCTTACTTGCAAACCACTCAAGTGGCTCTCCCCCAAACCATGAAACAATGGTGTTAGCAAGGCCCACTGAGGAGCCGGAGAACACAAGCTTTTGCCAAAGAAGAAGCACAACAATTCCCGGAATCATTGCAGGCAGAACAAACAAAAATCTGTAAGCGGGCATCATCTTGGATCTA
>JBGVNP010000103.1:0-17140 GCA_045125655.1 Eubacteriales bacterium
CATAAGCTCGTCATTGATACGTTGAATTTCGGCGCCGAGCCTGTCCCACTTTCCATGATTGGTCTTGCCATAACCGTCACAATTATATAATGCTACTGAATATATATCTATCATCAGCATTTCGCCCGACCATAAACCCTCTTCAAATCCTTTATGCCAAGCGGTGGTTAGTTGTTTTGATAATTTGTTATTCATTTATTCATAGCCCTCCTTGCCACGTCTTGTGCGTAATCTACCGTTGCTATTTCTGCGAGCCGGTTTCTTAATATGATATTATCGGCCGCCAATTTATCTCTTGATACCCTTAACAATTCAATCATCCATATCAAGTCCTCTTTTGGTAAAGACACGAGTTCATCTTTGTTTGTGATTTTGCGCCTTTCCATTTTTATCCTCCTTGAAAAACTTTTTAAAGTCTTGAGCAATCCATACAAAGAACGGTATCAACAACATGAACATTTCGCCGCCCATTGCGTTGTACGAACGTTCAACGGTCGCTAACTTATGAGCCAACATAAACAACACTATGCCTAAAACCGAAAGCGCAATCCACTTAACCGGCACTTTTTTAATTAGCATTTTCAAAATTTTCATTTTTATATTCCTCCACATCTTTTAACAATGCTTCAACTACACAATTCGACTTTAAATCATGCAATCTTGCAGATAAAATTAAATTTCCTTGATTGTCAAACTTTGCCACACGTTCAAAAGGATAATATACTGTTCCGTCATACACGACCTTTAAATCGTCAGGAATGTTTTGTTTTGTGCCAAATATGCCGTTAGATAACATCGCAACCTTTTGACACATTTCTAAATATTTTTTACGCTCCATTTTACGTTAAATCTTCTACAACTTCACATATTGAAGCGCAAAACGAACGACCATTGCCATACCAACAATCTGTGTCAGGCTTGTACAACCATTCGCCCTCTAACTCAAACGGCTTGACCTTTGCTGTTTTCGGTGTAATTTTCATAACGCCCTTAAACGCTTTGTAACCTTCAACCATAATCATTTTCAAATCCTCCTTAAAATTCCTTTATCTGCGGTCTGTTGTTAGCCATCCTTATTTATAATTTAATAACACTTTGCAAATTCCCGTTTGCTTGAACTACAAAATATTTTTCTTCCTCATATTTTGCAACCCTTACGCGGAACTCAGTCCCCTTATATCCTGTACATTCAAACCCACAAATAAAAGCCCCATACCTCTGTATATTTTTAAACAATTTTTCATTCGGGTCTTCAACTTTAATTACATCTTGTTGGTTTATTTTTTCTCCATCAAAATCAGATAAAAGCAAACCTTTTTCTATTGGTAACGGTGTAAACAATAATTCATCTTTTTTCATTTCTTTACCTCTTTTTGTTTACAACTATAAAACATATTGCAAACACAATTCCTGCTATTAAATAACATCCACCAAAAACCAGACCAATAATTGTTCCTTCGCTCATTATTTTTTTACCTCCTCAATTTTCCAACCGCACCAAGCAAAATTGGCAAGTATTCTTATATCCACCTCCGATGTTGTTAATTCTACAAATTTAACAACCTTTGATTTTCCTTTACCCTTTTCAACCTTAAAAGATTTCTTTTCCATATCTTATTACCACCTCCTTTATCTGTGGGCATTATCGTTGTATAACAAAAACTATAAGAACAACGCAAATCCAATATATAATAAAAGCTGGTATCCATATTTCTCTTTTTTTAGAAATTACGAAAAACGGTATACACAATGCACCTATCAAGAAAATTAAATATTTCATAATAAACCTCCTTTATCTGTGGGCGGTTGTTAGCCGCCCTTATCCGATTTTGCGCCACTTTTTGTCCTTGAACTCATATACACCATCAATCAGTTTTGCATCGCAATTCACTTGGTGCTGACCACTGTTTCCGCAACCACAAGAGATGCCCATTTCTTCGACGATGCCCCAAATGGTAGGCCATCCATCACGGCTTCTACCGTCTGCAAATACGCTTCCACAACAACCAAAAGGATATGTTTTTGAACTCTCGATAAGTTCCGTCCGTGTTCCGATGGAAACCAATTTGATGTGGTGCTTGCTACAACATTTCAAAAAACGCAATGTAAAATCTTCTGCTTCCGCATAGGATTCTGAAAGAGCGTTTGCCTTTTGCTCCAATGCTTTTACTTCTTCTTGCAAGTCCTTAAATTTGTATTCCCAATTCATATCTCATTGCCTCCTAATCAATATCAGGTGTTTTACTTTTCAGCAGCAAAACCGTTTAATATACTTGTTAATCCTTGCTTACTAATCTCGCCCTTAATGTACTTACCAATTAAAAGCTTAATTGTCTTGTTGTACTTTGCGGTTGTAATACCAAATTCCTCTTTTAATTCATTTAACAATTTTGCTTCAAACATTTGTTTTTCCTCCTTGATTTATGGGCGTTCCCCGTTGCTGTGATTATATAATAACACGCTTTTATATATTTGTCAATAGTTTTTTATAAAGTTTTTGAGATATTTTTAAATTTATTTGTTTTTTCCATTTCATAAATAACTTATTTAGGTTGTTATTTATGCCTCAAACCCCGACGAATAAAGGGTTTTTGGCAATTTTGTAAATAACATAAATAAAATTCCTTAATACCTCAAAAATAATATATAAATTTTAACATTTTAAACTTTTTGTAAAAAACGCTATTATTATTTACAAAATACTATTTTAAATAATGCAAAGCCTTATAAATAAAGGGTTTTTGTTTGTAAATAACTTTGTAAATAACTTGTAAATAGCGTGTAAATAACTTAAAAATCAAGGTCATCATCATTGATTTCAGGCAGTTTGAGCGGTTCTATTCTACACCAAAACATTTGATTTCCAAAAACATTGTGGCGTTCAATTTTTCCTCGCTCCCACCCACCTATGCTTTGCAAAATAAGGGTGATTTCGTTACTTTCTCGACGTGTTGGTTTTGAATACTCATTGTCGAGCGCATATTTCCAAAGTTCCATAACACAAACCTTGTTCTTTTCTTTGATATAATCTTCAATCATACCGACCCTATAATCATCTTCGACGGCTTGTTCTTGCTTCGCTCTTATGTCTTGCAATAAATTTCTATCAGCATAAGGTTCCAATTCGCCTTTATCATATAAATATTTAGCCTCCGCCCACGCTTGAAGAATATCGGCTTGTATTTCTTCTTTATGGTCGTGCAATTCATAACCCGTTGAATTTACCTTTACAGGATACCAACGGCGATTACCTGTTTTATCGGTCAAAAACTGTTCTTTATTTGTAGTTCCGATAAACACACATTGCCTTTTGTGGTCGGTGGTTCTACGGTCAAACGGTCTACGATAACGGTCAACTAATTTTGTGATATATGATTTTACCGCTTCAACCTCTTTTGTTCTTGTAACTGCCAAAAGTTCAGCAATTTCACAAATCCACGCACCCTCAATAGCTTCAATGCCTTTTTGCCCCTCAATTTCCGTTACCTCGGTGAAAAAATCGTCCTTAATTGCAAGCCATCTTGCAAAAGTAGACTTACCCTCGCCCTGATGCGTACCAATAAGAACGGCAACATCATCAAACTTGCAACCGGCATTATAAAGTCGGTGGATACCACCCGCAAATACAAGCCGTGTCACTTCTCTAATGTATGGTGTATCTTCGCATTTTAGCCATTTTATAAAAAGTGTTTGTATTCTCGGAACACCATCCCATTCTACTGCTTCAATAATTTGCTTTATTGGGTGATATTCACGCTCCGCAAACAAAATACGCAAAGCATCGTCAAGTTTTTCTCTGCTATGAATTTTGTATTTTTGCTCAATATAAAACCTTGCCTTGCTGTCGTCCTTGTCTTGCCAACGCTCCAACTTGCCATCAACGGTGTGTTCAGGAGAATATGACAACTGATTAAAACGCAGACTTTCAAACACTTTGTCGTTTCGCAACACCAATAAAAAATTGTCGATTGTAGATAAAGGTCTGCCCCTGCCGTCAAATGCTAACTGTATATCGTTGTTTTTTTTTGCATTTTCTCTCGCATAAGCATCAGCCATTTCTTTTTCTGCAAGGTCAAAAGCTTTAAACATTCGCTTAACTTGGTCTTTTACCTCTTTATCCGCTTTAAGTTCGGCAAGTCGGGCAAAATATAACGCCTTTAATTGCTCTCTTATTTCGGATGGTTCGGCTTGTATAGCATAAACATTTTCTTGCTTTAACAAGTCGGGTATTTCCATATATTTAATGCCTTCTTCAAGCATATTGTTTTCTCCTTTCGTCTAAACAATCCACCAAATATTCTTGATGTGCCAATTTTTGCAAACTTTCAATAAAAAGTGGATGCAATTCTTCATCGGGTGATTTTGGCTTATAAATCCGTCTGTTTTCATCCAACCGCTTCCACTCATCAAACGCCGCCCAATATTCTTTGTCAGTTTGTTCTTTTTCTCGTCTTTTCCTCTCTCGCTCTGCCTTGATTGCCATTTGCTTGTAGTGTGACCGCCTTAATTCTTCGAAAGTGTGGTCGCCGTAAATGTTTAAGCAAAAATCTGCATCTATTTTTCGCAACGCATCAGGAAATGATAAATCAAAAAGTTTTTGCACAAAAGTTATAACATCACCGCCACCACACCGGCTATGGCAACAATATGACTTTTCCTTTACCTCGAAATTGTCACCGTCGCCGCCGTGCAATGGACATGGAATGCGTCTTTTTGCCGTATATCCGTATCGCTCCAACACTTCACGCATTGTTAAACGGTCTTTAATTGTTTGTACTGCATCTATTCGCATAATATCAACCTTTTTCTCCGTGTTCAAATCTTGCTTGAATTGCTTTATTTTTAGCCCACTTCAAATCGCTTCTGATTTCCGTTATTGTGTGTGATTGTTGCAAAGGTAAAATATTGTAATTTCTATCAAAAAAAGTAGTGTTTCTTTTAGTTTCGCAAACAAGAGAAATGTATCGTTTGCCGCCACAATACCAACCGTTTATATCGTTAAACCAGCAGCCTTGTAAAAACTTTGCTTGAAATTCGCTATCTATAGCACCGTTTCCATCGCTGGCTTTGCAATAAACTATCATATTATCATCCGCTGGACTTCCCACACAAACCATACAACAACAATCATCTTTGCCTTTAAAAAGCTTCCATAATTTGTTTTGTGCATCTAATAATTCGGTAGAATTTTTTGGTTTTATTTCAACGTAACATTTAAACCAAGGCAAATAAAAATCAGGCAAATACCATACTCCACCAAGGTCAAACCCTTCAGGCTCATATTCATATTCAATTCCAGCATTATCAAAGAAAACCGCCCATCTTGCCTCAAGTCTGCTTCTAAATTTGTAACCATTATAAATTGTTTCTATTGCTTTGATTTCCATAAAATCTTCCTTTCGGGTAAAATAAAAACCCTGCAATTTGGATGTGAGGGCATCCGCCTTGCAAGGTTAGGTTGACAATATTTAGTTTACTGATTGACAGCACCCTCATACTGTTCAACCTTCTTTATTATACCCCACCCACGCATGAAAGTCAAGGGTTATTTTCATTTTCAAAAGGCAGAAATTCGCCAATTTTGAAAACATTTCCTTTGCCCGATAATCTATCAATCGGGGTAATAATTTCATTCCAATACTTAAAAACAAATATAATTTCTTTAAATATATTCATTCCCTACTCCCCCTCAATCTCTTTTTGTTCGGCAAAACTGCAAAAATCGTTTTCCTTCGGCTTGTCGCTTTCATCAACAATATTTATAGCACACCCAATTTTACCAAACCATTTGCAATCCTTACACCTCGTAACAAGAACAAAATCGCCGTCTTGTTTCATCTCTGCAATTTGCTTGTCAATGGCTTCTTCCAAAGCCTTATCGTCAATCACAATCGGAATTTTAATCTCCATTACAGATTACCTCCATATCCTGCAAATATTCCTTTGTCAAAATCTCCAAAATTCGCCGTGCGGTGCAACGTTTGTCACAAAAAAGAAATTCAACACCGTATGCGATATGTGTCCGATAAATTTCATCCATCAAGTGCCTACCACTAACACCGCTATATTTATCGTGCCATTGTGCGACATCTTGAATTGATTTTATTTTCCCACCGTGTTCACACAAAATATACAGTTTTATGCCCTTCTCTCTTGCCCTGCGGACTTCTTTCCAAAATCGGCTATGGTCGGCTTTGTTTGTCAAATTTCGGGATAACTCCGATAGATTCTGTTTGCGGTCAACCGTGATTTTGGGCTGACCTTCGATTTGATAGTCGCCTTCATCAAGTTTTTTTGGTATATACTCAATGCCGTGTTTATCAAAATATGCCTTTATATGCGACCATTTCTGTTCACGGGTATCAACACAAATTTTCATTGTTTCAAGTGTTTTGTCTAATTCAAAAGGTGTCACTCCCCCACCTCACATTCCGCTTTTCGTGCGTATATTTGGCGGTAGTTCATTCTTGCACCGCCTTAATACCATCGCATTTTCCGTCTGTTGGAATAACATTCTTGCAAAAACTCTTTGAAATACTGATAGTCTTTTCCGTCCGACAGACCAGCATAAGTGAAAATTTTGTTGCCAAAGTCAATATCCTTTATCAAGTCAAAAATCTTCTTGCAGGTTTTGTGCGAAATCTCACCGCCACAATCGGACATAAACAGAAATTCTACAATGTCAACATCTTCTTGCTGAAATCGGTCATCAGCCAAAATGCGGTTTGTTTCTTTATTAAATGCTTCAAAATCTTCTTGCTTCCAAACAGACCGCAATTTTCCGTAGTGTTCGCCAAATTCTTTGTCAAATGCCAATGCGATATTTTCACGCAAAGACATAAAACCACCGCCACCCATATCAAATGAACGGCTTGAATTGTTGGCTGTAATTGTAACGCCCATCTTTGCCTCCTATTTCATAAATTAACCGCCCCACCCAACGATAGAGCAGGGCGATTTTTGTTTATATATTACTAAAAAGGTAAATCTAAATCCGTGTCAGCAATAGCGCTCAAATCGGTCCTTACAACGGTTTTTTCAACGTTTTCGGTTTGAGGAGCAGAATTACCCTTGCTACCGCAAAAATCAACCGTATTGGCTTGAATTTCCCACGATATGCGGTTATTTTCGTCGTTGTCTTGCCATTTACGGCTTTGCATTTCACCCGATACGATAATTTCTTTACCTTTGCCGAAATATTTAGATACCATCTCGGCTAAACCTCGCCAACAAACAACGGTGAAAAAGTCGGTGATTTTATCCTCGCCCTTTGTGTAAGAACGGTCAACAGCAACAGTGAAGTTGCACACCGATACACCGCTTTGTGTTTGTTTGAGTTCGACATCTTGTGTCAATCTACCGTGAATTGTGATTGTGTTTAACATTGTTTATTCTCCTTTCAAAGCATCCGTTAAATCGCTTGCAACCTTTTCGGCTTCAAACCAATCTGCAATTTTGCTTTCGCCCTGTTTGATAGCGTTGTAAATGCCGATATACTCAACAAAATCGTCAGCATTCATTGTGTCGATTTTCTTTTTAAGTCGTGTTTCAATCTGTTCTTGGGTAACGCCTAACTTTGCAAACTGCACAACCATTTTCTTTACACGGTCAACAAGTGGTGTTTCGTTCTGCCCGGCAAGAGTTTTTTTACACTCTGCAATACAATCCTCGACAAACCAACTCGGCAAAATCGCAAGAATACGGGAACGCAGACGGCGTGTAGCCATATTGGCATTGTTTTCGTAAATATCACGCAAACTTGTCAACTTTTGCATTTTCTTACCAACTTCACGCTGATGTAAGTTGGTGAAGTTTTGAACGGATTGTGCATTTGTTTCCAAATCCCACGCATACGCTTGCATTTCACTTTTGCC
Source organism: Eubacteriales bacterium (assembly GCA_045125655.1). Classification (GTDB taxonomy): domain Bacteria; phylum Bacillota; class Clostridia; order Oscillospirales; family CAG-272; genus RGIG4608. The sequence continues at coordinate 7,875 of JBGVNP010000103.1, forward strand.
ATCGTCTTGCGACAGTTCTTTAATGCCATAGTCGATATTACCCCAACACCTTGCCAATTCTTCGGCAAAACGGATTGTAGGTCCTTCTACTGTTTGACCGCCACGGGGGAACGAGTAAAACGCTTTTTCTGCCATTGTCGGTCTTTGGCACGCTTCCATTGCTTTTGCGTAAGCAGATACTTCATCACGAGGAAAACGCTTGGCAATAACCAATTTTCCCTGTGCTTCGGCTATTGCTCGGCTTGCTTCAATAGCAACCGTACCCTGATTGATGTTTTCTAACTGTGCCATAACGCCGTTGCTCATTGTCGGCATATTTGGTGCCTGTTCCTGTACCATAATTTCGTTGTTTTCATTCATTTTTTATTGCCTCCTGATTAAAGTTTCCGTATGCTTCTGAAAGTATTTTCATACATTTAGAAAGTTTTATAAGTTTTCTTTTGTTTGAGGTATTCCGTATTTCATTTTTTATTTTTTCCATACACAAAATAATCGCTTCTTTTGGAAGTTCATCAAGTTTACTCATCATTCAACCTCCTTTGCTAAATAAGACGGTAACGGTAAATTGTTTATTTGGTTATATGGTCCTAAATACCCCCACCACACGCCTGTTTTCTTACATTCTGAATATATACCTATCAATTCTCGGAAAAGGTCGTAACCTCTGCGAATAAGTAATTCATCCGCCTGTAATATGTTTATAGCGTAAGGCGGTTTTTTCTCAATGGCAATAAACACAAAAAGCGGTTTTTTGCCTGTATTGACTTCTACACCCTTGCTATACATAGCAGATTGGAAATCATATCCGTATTTAATTGCAGACCGCATAAAAGCCTCTGTTTCTGCGTTTTCGGTGCTTTTAAGGTCAACTACAATTAAGTTGTCGCCCAACTCCGTCAAGCAGTCCACACGGCATTTGCACGGCTCACCTGTCAAGTCATCATTCCAAAAGAACACTTTTTCTTTTTCACCTTTGAGTAGCTTTTGCACAAACTCGTTACGGCTCAATGCTTCGCACATTTCCTGTGCCTGTTGGTACATATCAGCAGTAACAACTGTCTTGTTTTCGGCTTCCGCTTCAAACTCTGCAAAAACTTCTTTGCCTGCTTTTGTTCGCCTGTCAACATTTGGTGCAACTGCAAACAAATCATTGACGGTTTCAGGCTGTAAAGCCATAGCGTGTAACAACTGACCAAAAATAAGACTCGGTGTTGGCGGTTCGGGGTGTTCCTGATAATATTTAAACTTTTCGGGACTTTCGCTGATTTTGAAAAGCTCCGACCTGCTTATTGCAGGATGTTGCCTGTATTCCTTTTCCGTCACTTTTTATTCCCCTCTTTTTTCTCAGCTTCTTCAAGCATTTTTTCCCACTTTGCAACGGTAATAAAGTGAGGTTGATTTTTTTGACTTTCAAGCCGTGTAATTTCCGACGGACTAACGTCAAAAATTTTAGAAGCTTCTCTTAAAGTCAATAAATGGTCTTTGCGAAACTGTTTAATTTTTTCACCTATTGTCATCTTCGTTCACCTCCTTAACAAGTTTATTTACAAACCAATCTTCATCTTCTTCGACATACGCCGAACAATCGATATCGTCTTGGTTTTCTTTAAGGTAATTATATAAAATTTCCTCAATTCCGTTTATAGATAAAAGCGATACTAATAGACCGTTTATTTTTATTTCTTGACGGTCTTGTTTTCCTATTGAATAACAAGTGTCAAAATCTTTTTTGTATTCATCTAAACATTCGTTGCAAACACAACCACTGTTTAGTTCATCTATCAAAAACTCACCGTCGCAAATTTCACATCTTACCGTTTCTTCATAATTGCTTTTACAAATCGGACAACCGCTTAATTCTTCATAAGGTGGGCTATCTAACCCGTGACTTTCTTCCCATTTATAAAGTTCACATTCATCAAATATATGCCCGCATTTTAAACATTTTAAAGACATTTTTTGTTCCTCCTTAATATATGGACGGTTTAACCGCCGCCCTCGGCTTGATTATTTTTCAAAATTCCTCTGCAACAAGTTCCTTGCTCCAATTTTCTGTGTCGCCAAATTGAACGTATCGGTTTCCCATAAATTCAAAAAAAGTAACCTCACAGTGTTCGTCTTTCTCTACGATTTCAATTTTACTTGTTCCATTGATAATTGTTCTTGTCATTGTTGTCGTCCTTTCTTTTGGGCTGTTGCCCTTGCTGTGATTATATATTAACATATTTCTTTTTATTTGTCAATACTTTTTTTTATTTTTTTAAAACTTTTTTCAAATTGTTTTTTGATGTCCTAAAAATGTCTTGTTTTTGGCTTTTTGGCGACATTGTACTGTCAAAGGCTTTGTGGTATCGTATTTATGGGTGATAAAAATGAATATAGCAAAATTTATACAAAGTCATAAAGAATTAAGCGAACTGCCCTTTTTAATAGTATTCCGTACTATGTCGATATTAAAAAGTATGGGTATGTTGAAATTTGAGGATAATGCCGATGTGGAAACAACACAATGAAAATCCCATAAAAAATAATCGTGTGGGCGATTGTGTTATTCGGGCAATAAGCACCGCCTTAAATCAAGACTGGGTAAAAACTTACGCCGAATTATGCGTTCAAGGTTTGATGTTTTGCGATTTGCCCTCGTCAAACGCTGTATGGGGGTCTTATTTAGCACACAAAGGATATAAACGTTCAGTAATACCGAATAACTGTAACTGCTACACGGTAGAGGATTTTTGCAAAGACCACCCAAACGGCACCTATATTTTGGGAACCGGCACCCATGCGTTAACTGTTGTTGACGGCGATTATTACGATGTTTGGAATTCAGGCAATGAAACACCTATATATTATTTTACGAAAGATGAGGAATAAAATATGGCTTACGGAAATTACGCACCATTTTACAGAGGGGGTTATTTTAATCCCATGCAGACACCAACAATGCCGGCTATGGCAGAAAATCAAAATCAATTTGCACAACCTTATCAAACACCTATGCAACCGCCTCCAATGGCAACACCTACACCAAACAACGATATGATTTTTGTGTTAGGTCAAAATGAGGCTGAAAGTTATCCCGTTGCACCCAATGCAACAGTTACTATGTGGGATAAAAATCAAAAAACATTTTATATTAAGACAGCAAACGCTCAAGGAATACCGTCAATGCAAATATATGATTTTACGGAGCGTGTCGAAAATCCCCAAAAATCGCCCGTAGAACACGTTTGTCAATGTGGGAATAATTTTATACTCAAAGAAGAATTAAACGCCGTACAGGGCGAAATACAAGAGATTTTAGGCAGATTATCCGATATTGAAGATAATTATAAAACTTTGTCGGCTAAATCTACACCCAAAACCACCAAAACAACAAAAACGGAGGAATAATAATGAGCAATCCTTTATATAACGATTTTAAAAATCAACCTACCAACAATGGTGGCATTGATGATTTTATAAATCAAGTAAACAATATGCAAAAAACTTTAAAAGGCAACCCAAAAGAAATAGTGCAAGGTCTTTTAAATTCGGGTCAAATGTCACAACAGCAATTTAATCAATTTGCACAAATGGCAAACAAAATAAGAGGTTTAATGCCTCGTTAAATTCGGCTTTAATCAAGAGCGTACGGCTTGATTTGGCATATAAAATATTTTACGAAAGGAATTAAAAAATATGAGTATTACAACAGAATGTATGACCCCGGCAGATATTGCCGCCGTATGTGGTAACAACAGAAACAACGATGGCGGTTTTGGTTGGGGTAATGACGGCGCTTGGTGGATTATTATCCTACTCCTCTTTGGCTGGGGTGGTCGTGGCTTCGGCAATGGCTTTAGTGGAGGCTATGGCGGCAATGGCGGTGTAGGTGAAAATTATGTCCTCGCTACCGACTTTGCAACTATTGAACGCAAACTTGACGGAATTAACAATGGTATTTGTGACAGCACTTTTGCTCTCAATAACACTATTAATGGAAACTTCCGTACACTTGACAATGCAATCTGTAACATCGGCTATCAGGCATTGCAGAACACAAATGCAATTCAGTCACAGTTAGCTTCTTGTTGCTGTGATATTCAGGGCGGTATCAAGGATGTTGCTTACGGCAACGAGAGAAATAGTTGGAATTTGTCTAAACAGATTTCCGATTGTTGCTGCGACCTTGAAAAGATGAATATGCAGAACAGATTTGATGCTCAGGCTTACAACTGTAACACCTTGCAGGCGATTGATAAGGTTGGCGACCGTATAATCGACTACCTCGCAAATGAGAAAACACAGGCGCTTCGTGATGAAAACTTTGCACTTCGTCTTGCGGCTTCTCAAGCAAAGCAGAATGAGTACCTTGTCGAGAGATTGAACCCCAATCCTTGCCCCACTCCTGCTTATGTGGTACAGCCCCCTCAGCAGGTCACTTTCCCGACCAACTGTTGCGGTGGCGTAAACTTTGCTTCTAACGGTTGCGGCGGTTGCGGTTCTTACTAATTGAATAATTGACTACTATCGCTTAAATGCGGTTGTTCGACTTTAAATAGTCGATAATGTAAAAAAAACGGGCGATAGGGTTTTTATACCTTATCGCCTTATTTATTTGAAAGGAAGATTTTATTATGGCAGTAGAATACAGTTATCCGCTTGTGCAAACTGTTGACGTTGACGAAAATATACTTTTTCTTAATGGAAACAGATGTTGCAAAAAGGGGCTTATTACACACAATGACAGTTCAGGCGTTTTTCGTGTCAAAGGTGTATCAAATTGTTGCAAAACTATTTATAAGGTGCATTTTAACGCAAATATCGCTATTGCTGAGGGTGGTACGGTTGAGCCAATCAGCGTGGCACTCACACAGAATGGCGAAGTGTTGAGAAATGCAATTGCAACGGTCACTCCCGCCGCTATTGGAGATTTTTGGAATGTTTCTTTTGAAACCTTTATCGAACTTCCCTGCGGTTGTTGCGACACAATTACAGTAAGAAATATCAGCGATACAACGGCGATTGATGTTATTAACGCAAATATCGTCATTGACCGTGTAGCATAAGAAAGGAGCGAATAAGTATGCATAAAATTAAAGAAATGCTCATGAACGAGCTTTATGAGTATGAAGAAAAAGCCAAAAAAATGAGCGGCGGCAAATTGTCTATGCAAGAACTTGAAAAAATCCATAAATTGACCGATACCGTAAAAAATATTGACAAGATTGAAATGCTTGAAGAAGGCGGCGGTTATTCGGAAGAAAGCAACTGGATGGGCGAGGGTCGCATGTATGGCACTTCCTACGACGGCGGTTCCTCTTATGCTCGTGACGGTAGAGGCAGAGGCAGAAACGCAAAGCGTGACAGAATGGGTCGCTATTCAAGTGATGATGGTATGTCTTATGCTCGTGACGGCAGAACCACAAATCGTGGCGGTATGCGTGATAATATGGGCGGTTCTTCTTATGGTATGTCGTATGACGGCGCAAAAGAGCATTTGATGGAAAAAGCCGAGGAAATGCTCGAAATGGCACATGACCCGAAAGAACGCAGAGCCATTGAGAAATTTATGCGTGAATTAGACGATTAAAGGGTGATACTATGATAACCGAAAGGGAGTTATTAAAGGCAATAGATGAATGTCAACAAGAACCAATAACAAGTTCAAAGCGTGGCACACTTGCCGATTTATTTATTATTTACGACCACCTTTTCGGTGAGCCAATTCAAAGCGGTTACAGTTACGACAACAAAATCGAAAAACAAATATACACAAACGGCGATACGGAATTTTTGGCAACTGTGAACGGCAAAGATACTGAAAAGGTAATGGCTATATTGGATGAACTTATGGAGGCAACAAAAACGCTTCATCCAAGAATGTATGACCGAGTAATCGAAAAAATAAACGACATATAAAAAGAGAGCAGGGGGATAAAACCTCTGCTCTTGTTATTTAATAAAAAAAGAGTGAATAGTGCCGGAACACTATCCACCCCCCCAAAAAAATAGCCGCAATACGACAGAAAAGGACATATATATTATACTTTTTTATACACGATATGTCAAGTCTTTTATAATCTTTTAAACAACTGAATTTTTGCCTTGTTAAATCTGCGGTTTATTTGCCGTGCCGACATTCCCAAATCTTCCGCAATCTTTTCAAGGGAAATATTGTCAAGAAATTTTCGTTTTAATATTATACGGTCTTTTTCGTCAAATATCCAACGGTCAATAAGGTTTTCCCATTCAAAGCGGTCAAGGTTGCTATCTTCAATGTTCAAGATATTCAACCTCCATTGGTTCGCCATCGGCATTTTTTAACTTCTTTGCAAGGTCAATTTCCATTTCAACGCCGTGTGAAACTTCACTTGCAACAATCAACTTATCGCAAATTTGCAATAAATCAAGGCATAAGGCGATTTCTTCTTCATACCCTATCTCATTATATCCTAAATGAGAAAACGCCGTTAAAGGGCAAATATAGCAATTTTCAAGGTCGTTTACTTGCAAATCGTGAGTGATTTTCTTTGCTCGTTCGACGTTTTCGGAATTATTGCCATAACAATGAGCCACATATATTCTTGCCATATTCCACCTCTTACGGATAAAATCCTGTACTTTCCATTTTCTTTTCGCCACCGAAAATACGCAGTTTATACATTTTATCGCTTTGCGGTCTGTACGGTGCTCTTGCTCCATAACCGCCAAATTTACAAAAAGAGCCGCTATTCAGGTTTTCTATATTTCTTTTGTAAATTACTTTATTATGGTGGTCAAATACCATTTTTGCTCTTGGTTTATCTTTGGGCGAATGGTCGTGACCGAACGCAAAAAAGTCTATGCCGTCTGTATAATCGGAAGTGCCATAATTTTGCAAATCTTTTGCGGCGTGTTGTGTTTGACCGAAATAATGTACTTGTTTATTTTTTTGGTCTTTTCGTGTTCCTACGCCAATATCCAAATATGCAACAATATCTCGGTATTTATCACTTATCCCCGCTAGCATACAAATATCATAAACAGGGTATAATCCGCACATCTTTGTTGTTCGATTGTGTTCGTGATTTCCCGGAACAACCGACAACGTTTTCTTTCTCAACTCAAATAATTCTTGCGCTGCCCATTCTTTTTGTTGAGCAGGGGAATATTTTTGAGTAAACGTGTCGCTTTTGCTGTTAGGTATGGCATTTTCCATTAAATCGCCTATCCAACAAACATACGCTCTATCGTCGCCTTGTATTTGGCTTTTCAACGCCTTCCATTTGCGTTCATCAAACAACTCCGAACCAAAATGTATATCGTGCAAGAAATAAATATCCGCATAATCAAGGTCTTTCGGCAAGTTGCATATTATGGGCTTTTCGTCAGGCAAAAACACTTAATCACCTACTTACCACAAGTCGGGCATTTTTTCTTTTTGACACGCTTTTTAATTACTGTCTTTATTTTCTGTTTCGCCAATTATATCACCGCCAACAAAATGATTTTCGCCATTTTCAACGTCTTGTTCAACTTCTTGAGAAATTACAACATCTTCAAAAGAATTTTCATATACAAGCCAAGCGATATTAGAACCTACAAGCAAAACGATAAGCACCAAACAAATAATAAACCACTTCAAACTGTTCGCCTTTGCGGTTTCTTTAAAATCAACCAACACCGCATAAGGTACGCTTGACGGCTTTTTTGTTTCTCCGCAATTATTACAAGAATGAGCCATGGTATTTTATCCTCCTATAAATACTTTAATAACTAAACTTATAATACCGCCAGCAATAGCCAAAGTTAACCAATTATTTATTTTTTGTTGATTTATAAGCAATTCAATACGCTTGTCATCATTGGAAAACTTTGCATTTATCTGTCTCTGCGTGTCCTTGCAATCTTCTATCATAACATATCGGTCATCAAAAACCCTTTTGAGTTCTGTTATATCTTCGTGGGTAATAGCCATTATTCATCCTCCGTTTTTTTCTTCTTGGTGAAATAATAGGTAAAACAAGAAGATGTAACCGAAATGAATAGCGCTTTAATGGCTTCGTCACTTATCGGCAAATTGCAAACCACAAGCACGACAAGCACAAGAACTAAAATAATAGTGATTATGCTTTTTAAATCAATTAATTTAGCGAGTTTATTTTTCATTTTCATACCCCCAAAAGTTTGCCCCAAGTCTTTTCGCCAACAATGCCGTCAACAGTTAAGCCGTTTTTCTTTTGATACTTTTGGACGGCTTCATCAGTAGCCGAGCCAAAATCCCCGTCAGCACCGTATTTTCCGCAATCAAAGCCGTAACCGATGAGTAAAATCTGCAACGCCTTTACATTGTCGCTTTTGCTACCTTTTTTAAGCATTTCAACTGTCACTTCAACCGTCTCCTTTGTTTCTTCCTGTATATAATCAGGTCTGCCTACGCCAATTATAGTGCTTTTTGTGCGTGTACGGCGCATGACCTGCCCACCGTTAGCGTCATTTGATGTTGATGTATTACCCTCAATGGTATAGACTGTACTTCCGCTAACTCGTTCTACTATTCCTACATGGTCGGGTTGATTATTTCCGTTAAAATCAAAGAAAATAATGTCGCCCGCCTTAAAATCTTTCGTGAAAAACTGTCCTTGTTTTTTGTAATAATTCATCAACGTGGGGCAGTATGCTGTCTTTTTACCGCCGTAGAAAAGTTCGGGTGCATTTGCTTCTTTAAATAACCACCAAACAAACTGACAGCACCAAGCCGTGCCGTTTACACCGTATTCCTTGCCGTATTTTGTATAATTGTTGTTTCCAGCGTTGGCGGTTTTGTTGTAAAGATAGGCGTTGGAAGATTTTTCAATATATTTAATTTCGCCTTGTGCAATTTTCACAACATCTTTTGCATAACATTTAGCCATAAATTATACCTCCCTTTCTTGTGCTTTTATTTCCTCTACGAAATTGTTATATGCGATAAACTCGTCGGGCTTTGTGTCTCGCTGGCGTAGAATAGCCAGCTCATCATCCACCGAATACACTTGCCTTATGCGGTCTACTACGCGTTGCTCATACGGAATATTAAGCAGCTCGTTTTTCATTTCGGAAATTTCTTCCTCGGTAAGCGGCGTTTTAACGCCGTTGACACATTTATACTCACCCATAATATCTCACCCCGTAAACTTCAATTTTGTTGCCGGCGGAAAATACGCCGGTTTGTTTTTGTACTTTAATTCGGTCAATATATGGATAGTCGGCGGTTGTGTGCTTCGCTTGCATATACGGTGTGTATCTCATTATTTCATTAC
>JBGVNP010000104.1:0-1712 GCA_045125655.1 Eubacteriales bacterium
GTTCCGCGCGAGATTCTATCGCGCCCTTGTGTCATTCTGGAGGGAGCATAAGCGACCGATAGAATCTCGGTACGGACACAAGGGCAGCTCCAGAATGACAACGCGCGGAACATAACGTTTTTCTCGCCATTTTAACAGGCGTCACGAGAACTCCCAAAACTGCGCCTGCTTGTTTTGGGGAACCCCTGCCTCGAAAAACTGTAATTTGCTACCTCAACTAACTGTTTCGTTGTTAGAACAGACTTTAAAGTGTGGTATAAAGTAAGTAAATTTTAGAAAATTACTCCGTAGGAGTGATTTTCGTAGTTTTGAAAGTACAATGCCGACCGTCGTACTTGTACGTAAGGGCGGTATTGGAGTTTCAAAACCGATAATTCGCTTGTGAATTATCGAAAATTTACGTGAAATCAGCTCAAACCAAAGCGGTTGTTTTGCTCCGCTTTTTCAAAAGCGGAAGCCCAAGCGGTATAGGGGTTCCCCGAAGCGAATGCAATGAGCTTTGGGGGTTTCCGTATTGAGCGGTTCATAGTAAACTAACTCCGCGATAAATCAAAATTAAAACAATAAAAAACACAAGGAAAAATAAAAATGGCACAATCAAAGATTTTGCGCGCCATGACCACCGACGGCAGCGCGCGCATACACATAATCAATTCAACGGATATTGTAAATCAGGCAATAAAATATCACAATACAACGCCCACTGCGAGCGCAACGCTCGGTAGACTTCTCACGGCGACGTCCATTATGGGATGCATGCTCGGTGAGGTTGAAAATAGCATCACCGTATGCTTTGGCGGTGACGGCCCTGCGGGAAGAGTTTTGGCAGTTGGTGACTATTACGGAAACGTTCGCGGATACATTCAAAATCCCGACGTGGATCTTCCCTTGAAGCCGAACGGAAAGATTGACGTTGGCGGAGCTGTCGGCAACGGATTGCTCAACGTAATTCGTGATACGGGAGCGGAAATTCCCTTTTCCGGCTCAATTAAGATCGTGAGCGGCGAGATCGCAGAGGACATCGCGCAGTATTATGCCGAGAGTGAGCAGATCCCAACAGTCTGCGCGCTTGGTGTACTTGTTGAAACGGACTGCACCTGCCGCGCGGCGGGCGGAGTTCTTATCCAGCTCCTTCCCTTTGCAGATGAAAAAACTGTTGCGGCTATAGAAAAGAACGTTCCCCGTCTTTCCAACGTTTCTTCGCTCTTTGAAGCGGGAATGTCAAACGTTGAAATAGCGAATTATGCGCTTGAGGGAATCGAATTTGATCTCTTTGACGAGCTTGATTGCGATTATCTTTGCAATTGCTCGCGCGATAGAATGGAACGCGCACTTATTTCTCTTGGAAAGTCCGAGCTTCAGAAGATGCTTGGGGAGCAGGTTGCCGAGGGAAAAGAGGAGCATCTTGAGGTAAATTGCCGATTCTGCAACAAAAAACATATTTTCACACGCGAAGATATTGAAAAAATGTTTGAAGAATAATAAAAAAATATAAAAAAATCGCAAAAAGCTATTGACATTTAAAAAATGCTATGATATAATAACATCTGCCGTTGATAAGAACGGCAGGGATGGAAGCATAGCTCAGTTGGGAGAGCATCTGCCTTACAAGCAGAGGGTCATAGGTTCGAGCCCTATTGTTTCCACCATTTTTTATAACTGCGGGCAGAGATGCAACGCAGTGAAGGAAAATGAATGCACGGAAGTGCATT
>JBGVNP010000105.1:0-24915 GCA_045125655.1 Eubacteriales bacterium
TGAATATAGCTATGACGCATGGGGTAATTGCACAATAGGAAGCGGCACTACCAATTCTAATTTGGCACATGATAACCCCATCAGATACCGCGGTTACTACTATGATGAAGATACAAATCTCTACTGCCTCGGCGCGAGATACTACAGTCCCGAGTGGAGAAGATTTATCTCTCCCGATGATACAGCTTATCTTGATCCCGAAACACCCAATGGCTTGAATCTTTACTGTTATTGTGGTAATGATCCGGTGAACTATTGTGATCCGAGTGGGCATTTCCCATTTTTTGTGCTTACGGCAATCATAGGTGCTATGATTGGATTGGGGATTACTGCAGCTGTAGATTATATTCCTGACCAACAATTTAATCTGCATTGGGGCTGGTATGTTGGCTCAGGGTTATTTGGTGCCGGTATAGGTGCGGGTGTAGGTATGGCCGTGTCATATTATGCAACTGGAAGTGCTTTTTCTTCGGTTGGAAGAGTTTTTAGTGGATTGTTTGGAAAAACAACATTGTACCGTTCAGTAAGCTCAGATGAATTAGCTGATATTCGGAAAACAGGTAAGTTTAACCTAAAAGATGGTTTTATGGAGTCTAAACAGTTTGGCTTATCTTTGGATGAAACCAGAAGGTTTGGTAATTTCGTAAAACAGTCTGATATCGTTTCTACAAGAATACCGAATAGAATCTTATATAGATTGGATGATACTATTGTTGATAAGTTTATTTTTAAAAGTGGGGTTGTTACTGTTCAATCATCAATGCTTAATGCTTTCAACAACAGTTTATACTATATTTTAGTTTTATAGGAGTATGCGATGATATATTTACCTCAAAGAAAACCGGATATTGAGGTGGTTATAAAAAACCTTAGACCCAGTAAAAGTAATATATGTAATGGTTATAGACCAGCATTTAAAATCTGCGATGATCTTTTATCTTCTGGTATCATAAAATTCAATACCTGTGAAGAATTGGCTTACGGCAAAGAGTGTATTGCAGAAGTTTGGTTTATCACACCGGATTTTTATCCTCGTTGTATTAATATTGGAGATATTATTCCGTTTCAAGAAGGAAATATTGTACACGGAACCGCAACAATAACTAAAATTAACAACAAGATTTTAGAAAAAATCATTTAATTTATTAAACAGCCCGACCTATATTTGTAGGTCGGGTATGTTGAAAAGGCGACGTAATCGGTATTTACGACACCAACGGAAATAAGGTGGTAGGATATAGCTATGACGCTTGGGGCAACTGTACAATAACTCTCAATACGAGAAATTACGGAACAAATAACCCGTTCAGATACCGTGGATATTACTACGATAACGACCTTGAAATGTACTATCTTATGTCAAGATATTACGACCCCAAGACAGGTAGATTTATCAATGCCGACTCCATTGAATACCTTGAACCCAATACTATCAACGGATTAAACCTGTATGCTTATTGCAGAAACAATCCTGTAACGCTTACCGATCCATACGGAACGGATATATCTTATACATGGGGCGGCGATGAAGGATATAACGTGTGGGATGAATGGTGGATTTATTCTGGTTCCAATGGAGCTTCGGGCGGATATTACGGTGAAAATACAGCTTACCACACTTATTCTGTATATTCTAATACAGCTGCATACGACGCTTATCACGGTGGATATTATTATTCAGGTGTTAGCTCCGGGGTATTAAATCCCACATACTATATTGTTCCCGGTGCTACTACTGTGACTGATAGTATGGCGACAAATGACTTTCGCGTGTATGATGCTCATTCGTTGCCAAACTCCGCATCTTCCCATTCTACTGGTTATCTTTTTAGCAAAGGTGCATTAAAACAGATAAGATCATATGACATAAACGGAAAACCAAGTTATGATATAGATTATTTCCACCAAAAACACGAACATACATTTCCTCACAAACATTACTGGGACTGGTCTCAGGTTAAACCTCGCGGTGACGCGGTTGATTATGTGAATTAAATAATCATATAAAAGGAGTTGAACAAAATGTACTACAAAGGTTTGAATGAGGATTTTTCTAATTTTAGCCTTGAAGATTTATTGGACTACATGAAAATAGGGCACGAAATAGAATTTTATTTTGATGGAGAGTGCTTTTTTCTTGAGACGGACTTTAAATACAATCGTGAACATAGTCTAACAAATGACGAAGAAAGGTATTTGCTGTATCATTGCGAGTCCTTTGAAGTCCAGAGTAGTAAAGTTATACTTAGCGGGACATATGACGAGATTTTTGATTATGATTTGAAAGATGGGCAGACCCTTAGAAACAATTTTGATAAGTTTTCACTACATTTGATATTCTAAATATAGTGACGTATAACTAAAATCAACCCCTGCGGAGTAATCTGCGGAAAAACTCAAATAAATTTAGCCCGTCTTACAATGTAGGGCGGGCTTTCTTAGAAATACGACGGCACATTCACGAGATACTATATCTACGGCGCAGACGGTATCGTTGGTTACGAAGAAAACGACGTACAATTTATGTATCGCAAAAATCTCTTTGGTGATATTACCGCAATTTACAAGGGCGCAATCAAAATGGCGGAATATGTGTACGATGCTTGGGGTAATTGTACAATAATTAAAAACAAAAGGAACGGAGAAAATCCGTTCCTTATTTTTTATATTAAACGAGATCGGCAATATCGAGCACGAGCTTTTCGGTTTTTGCCCAACCGATGCAGGGGTCGGTGATTGATTTACCGTAAACGCTCTCCTCGACCTTTTGACAACCGTCCTCAAGATAGCTCTCTATCATAAGTCCTTTTACAAGGGAATTGATATTCTTTGAGTGCTGACGGTTATGGCATATTTCTTTAGCTATTCTGATTTGCGCTTTATAGTGCTTTGCGCAGTTTGAGTGGCTACAGTCTATGATCGCCGTGGGATTCTTAAGTCCCATTTTTACGTAATTATCATAGAGGTGGGAAAGGTCCTCATAGTGATAGTTGGGCTGACTTTCGCCATTTTTATTCACGTATCCGCGAAGGATGGCGTGAGCGTATGGGTTGCCCTCACTCTCTACCTCCCAACCGCGATAGATGAACATATGAGAGGACTGACCTGCCTTTATAGCGTTCATCATAACCGAAATGTCACCCGATGTGGGATTTTTCATTCCGACGGGCACATCAATTCCGCTTGCGAGCAGACGGTGCTGTTGATTTTCAACGGAGCGCGCGCCAACTGCAACGTATGAGAGAAGGTCGGAAATATATCTGTGATTTTCGGGATAAAGCATTTCGTCAGCCGTGGAAAATCCCGTTTCTTCAAGCACTCTCATATGGATTTTTCTAATGGCGATTAGTCCCTTGAGCATATCGGGTGGCTCATTGGGATTGGGTTGGTGAACAAGTCCCTTATATCCCTCGCCCGTTGTTCTCGGCTTACCCGTATAAACGCGCGGAACTATCAAAATCTTATCCTCGACCTGTTCAGAGAGCTTTTTGAGGCGGTGGGTATATTCCATCACCGCATCCTCACGGTCGGCGGAGCAGGGGCCTATAACAAGCAAGAATTTATTGCTTTCGCCCGTAAATATTTTTCTTATCTCCTCGTCATTTTTTGCCTTTGTTGCGGCAAGCTCGTTTGAAAGGGGATACATCTCTTTTATTTCCTGAGGAATTGGGAGCTTTCTTTTAAAAATCATCTACAATACCTCTTTAATGCTTTTCAACATCTATGCCGACGCTTTGAAGCTTTTCAAAAAAGTCGGGGAAGGATTTATTAACTGCCTCTGCACCTTCGATCTCGCCGCCGAATATGGTGCAAAGAATAGCGAGAGTCATAACGATACGGTGGTCGTTGTGTCCATTGAGAATACCGTCGGGCTTGTGGAATTCCTTGGGGAATACCACAATATCGTCCTCGTTTACGGTCACGGTAACACCGAATTTACGAAGCTCCTCTGCCATAGCTTCACCTCTGTCGCTTTCCTTAAGACGAAGACGGCGTGTGCCTGTAAAAATACCGCCGTTATTAGCCGCCGCAAGTGCAAAAAGGATTGGACCGAGGTCGGGACAGTCGGAGATATTTATTGAGGGAGTTCCTTTCTTTATCATTTCAAAATACTTTGAGAATATTCTGTCACCCTGAACAGAATTTTCGTCAAGTCCCTCTATTTTAACGTCACCGCCAAGCACGTTGAGTGCCGCGAAGAACGCTGCGTTGGAGTAGTCACCCTCAACGCTATCGTTTACGGGACTGTATTTCTGACCGCCGGGGATATAGAGCGTGCGCTCGTTCTTCCATTCGATCTTCATTCCGAATCTTCTCATAACGTTGAGCGTGAGGTCGATGTAGGAATGGCTTTCGATTGGTTGTGTTATAGATATAAGACTATCCTTTTTGAGAACGGGAAGGGCAAAGAGGAGTCCTGAAACGAACTGACTGGAAATATTACCCTGAACCTTAAAGTTACCTGCCTTAAGGGGACCTTCAAGGATGATTCTTTCCTTTTCCTTTACGAACATAAGGTCCTGTTCCTTGCAGATGCCCTGATATACGGAGAGGGGACGTGAAAGAAGCGTGGGTGAGCCGTAGAAGATGCTCTTTTTACCTGTCAAAAGTGCAAGGGGAATAAAGAATCTGAGAGTTGAACCGCTCTCACGGCAGAAAAATTCTTGAATTTGCTTATTCTTTTTAACCTCGCGTCCCGTGATTTCAAGAACGTCGCCTTTATGTGTGTATTGCACGCCGATTGCGGCAAGACAGTCAAGAGTTGCCTGAACGTCCTCTGAATTATTGATGCCTGTTATCGTGCTTTTCGCGTTGGCAAGACCGCCGCAGATGAGCATTCTGTGTGCCACGCTTTTTGAGGGGGGTGCAACTATCGTACCCTGCGCCTTTCCTCTGCTTATAGTAACGTTCATTTATTTTCCTCCTGAATGTGTTTAATAATTAAGTCTATTGCCATAAGATATCCGTCCGTACCCTTGCCGCTGATCGTGGCAATGCACGCCTGTCTTATATAACTGATCTGTCTGAAATCCTCGCGCGAGCTTACGTCCGAGATGTGTACCTCGACTGTTGGGATGTTCACCGATTTTACGGCATCGAGAAGCGCGATGCTCGTGTGCGTATAGGCGGCAGGATTTATCACGATTCCCTGAACACCGTCAAAATAAGCGTTCTGTATCATTGTGACAAGCTTGCCCTCGCAGTTGGATTGCTTTATCTCGACCTCGCATTTGCCCTCGCAATGCGCTTTTATTTTATTTTCAAGCTCGGCATAGGTTTCTTTTCCGTAGTGCTCCGGCTCTCTGATGCCAAGCATATTGAGATTTGGGCCGTTTAAAACTAAAATCTTCATATTAAGGTATAAAACTCCTTCGTTATAAGCTCTGCCTCGTCGCGCGGCTCGATATTTCCGTCAATTTTTACGTCACATACCGACAAATAAATGCCGTATCTCGCTTCAAACAGACGCTCGATGTCCTCTCTTTTGGTGGCAAGGGGGCGCGAGTCGGTAGGGATGAGATTTTCAAGCGCGCGGTCTATAAAATAAAGTCTGCCGTTGGAGCGGAGTGCCTTTACGTTTTCATGTCTTAAAATACATCCGCCACCCGTGGCAATTATAATGCCGTTCCGCATTGATATCTCTTTTGTTATTTCGGTTTCTATATCACGAAAATCCTTTTCGGTGTGGGTCTTGAAAAACTCTGCGATGGTGCAACCGATTCTTTTCTCGATCTCATCATCAAGATCAACGAGCTTTCTGCCGAGCTTTTCGGATAAAAGCTCGGCAACGGTTGTTTTGCCCGATGATGGCATACCGATAAGGACGATATTTTGCTTTGTTAAAAGTATTTTTTTGTAGATTTCTTCGGTTTTGTCAGCTTCAAATTCGGCATCCAGAAACAACTCCACCGCGCGCACCGCCTGTGAAACGAGCATATAGAGTCCGCCCTCGGCATACGCACCCATTTCTTGCGCGTCAAGCACGAGCTTTGTCTTTATGGGATTGTAAACGGCATCAAAAAGTGCCGACAATTTATGAAATTTGCTAACGTCGATAGGTGATGCATAAGAGTTTGGAAACATGCCAACAGGTGTTGCGTTTATTATGATTTCCGCATCCGAATGGCTTGAATACATATCGTCATAGGATATTACGCCGCCTATTTTTGATCTCGAAACAAGGTGTATTTCCCTTGCTCCAAGATGCTTAAGAACTAGCGCTGCCGTGCGCGCCGCTCCGCCAGTGCCGAGTATGAGTGCCTTTTTACCACTGACGTCAATTTTTGCGCGAAGTATCATGTTTTTGAGTCCGTCGTAGTCGGTATTATAGCCGTAGAGCTTGCCGTCTTTATTGACGATAACGTTTACTGCATCAAGCTCCTTTGCCGACAGTGAAATCTCGTCAAGGAAGGGAATGACCTCTCCCTTGTAAGGAATAGTAACGTTTATTGCACTAAATTCGCGCTTTTTGAAAAACATAGGGAGGGAGCTTCTGTCGATCTCGCAGAGCTCGTATATATAATCCGCAAGATATGCGTGGATTTCCTTTGAAAAGCTATGTGAGAGCTTTTCGCCGATAAGTCCGTATTTCACAGAGAATCCCCCTTTCTGCTTGATATTATTTGAGATAATCGGTTCCGTATCTTGTAATGAGAAGATCTGCAATAACTATTGCAGAGAGAGTTTCAGCAACGACGCACGCTCTTGGAATGATGGTTGCATCGTGTCTGCCCTCAATCTCAATTTCGGTATCCTTCATCTCAATAAAGTTGACAGTTTTTTGCTTTCTTGAGATGGACGAGGTGGGCTTTACCACGCATTTGAATACAATGGGCATTCCGTTGCTGATTCCACCGTTGATGCCGCCGTTATTGTTGCTTCTTGTGCGGATACTGTCGCCATCAACGTAAAACTCGTCGTTCATCTGACTGCCAAGTATCTTTGCACAGTCAAAGCCGAGTCCAAATTCTACTCCCTTGATTGCGGGAATGGAGAACATCGCGTGTGAGAGCATACTTTCAATGCTGTCGAACCACGGCTCGCCTACACCGCAGGGAACTCCCACGATAACGGTCTCCATAATTCCACCAACACTATCGTCGGCATTCTTGATTTCAAGTGTTTTTTGCAGTATTTTTTCCTGCACTCCGTCGTCAAGGATAGAGAATTGCGCCTTGTGGATCGCTTTTATATCGGCAACGTGGTCGGCAAAATCTCTGTCGCTGACTCCTGCACATTCCTTTATATGTGTGCCAATGTATATACCCTTTTGCTCAAGCGCGGATTGGATGATTGCACCCGCCGCAACAAGCGCTACCGTAACTCTGCCTGAGAAATGTCCGCCGCCGCGATAGTCCTGATATCCGTGATATTTACAGTTTGCGGTGTAATCTGCGTGTCCGGGACGCGCTACTGATTCAAAAAGCTGATAGTCACTACTGTTGATATCTCTGTTGGGAATCATTATGCAAAGAGGTGTACCCGTGGTGTGTCCCTCGAACACTCCGCTTACTATTCTATAGTCATCCTTTTCCACTCTTTTGGTGCATACCTGCGCTTTGGAGCGGCGTCTGTTAAGCTGTGTGTCGATAAAATCATAGTCAATTTCAATGCCCGGAGTAAGACCGTCAATGACGGCTCCGATGGCATCTCCGTGGCTTTCACCGAAAAGCGTGACCTTAACGGCGTTGCCAAAAGTGTTTTTCATTGAATTCCTCCATATTGTTTTAGAACAGATAGTCCTTTATTTTTTCGATTGGTATTTTTATAAGCTCCGGTTTTCCAATCTCGCTTACATAGGTTACTGTGATAAGCTCACCGTCCGCCTTTTTATCGCGGAGAATATAGGAATAAAGCTCGTCGCGGTCAATTTCAAGTGATACGGGAAGTCCCATGCCGTCAATTATAGTCAAAAGTCTTTCCTTGACGGACTCACTGCAAAAATAGAGCATGCCAAGACCCACACATTCTCCATGAAGTAGCCCTGTTGCGCTTTCTATCGCGTGTCCCACGGTGTGACCAAAATTTAATATTTTTCTCTCTCCGCCCTCGTGCACATCGCGCTCAACGATTCTGCGCTTAATGAGAAGGGAACGGAGTATCACTTCCTCTATATCGTTAAGATATTCATCATTTTCAAACATCTCGAAAAGTACGGGATCGCTTGTGGTTGCCATTTTGAGTGACTCTGCAAGTCCTGCTCTTATCTGGCGTATATTCAAGGTCAAAAGAAGCTCTGGATCAACTATCACGCATTTTGGCTGATAGAATGCTCCAACCGTGTTTTTGTATTTTCCGAGATCTATTGCCACCTTTCCTCCGATCGAGGAATCGACCTGTGAGAGAAGTGTTGTTGGAATATTGTAAAAATCAATGCCCCTCATATAAGTTGCCGCAACGAATCCCGCAAGATCTCCAACGACTCCACCACCCACAGCTATAACGCAATCCGTTCTTGTGAAACGGTTGTCCGCCATAAATGTGAGTATCTTTTCAAGATTTGCAAAGCATTTGCTGCTCTCACCTTCATCTATAACGTAAATAAATGCGCTTTTGCATTTATCTGCAACTTTTTTTGCGTATTCAGTGGGTACTCCGCTATCGGTAAGAATGAGCACGCGCCTGTTGAGATTAAAATAATTTTCTACCTTGTCAAGTGCTCCGCAACCGAGAATTACGTCATAGCTTTCATCTCCAAGAGAGATGGAAATGCGTTTTAAATTATCATTTTCATAAAGAATGCCGCTCGATGCATCAGGGTATAGCTCTGCCTGATATGAGCGGGATAAATCCATATTGTTTTTCAAAAAATTGATATAGTGCGCCCTAATTTCATCGTTTTTTATAAGGGAAGCGTTTCTTTCTATGACCTCCGACTCTCGTGCGGAATCTAAAATGGGGAGACCGTTCTCCGCCTTGTATTCTGCCACTTCCTTGACGGCAGCCATGCGCTCACAAAAAAGCTCTGCCATTTTTTCGTCTATTTCGTTTATGTTTTTTCTTGCGGCATTAAGCTTGTCCATTTGAGCGCTCCTTTCATAAAAAGATAATTATCAATGATAACTTTTATTCATTTTACTATTTTTATTTATAAAAGTCAATACATTTTTCAAATAATTTTTAAAAATTATCATTGACAACTTTGAAATTATCGTATATAATAGGGTCGTGATAATTTGTAAAAAAATCAGGCGGTGAACATCATGGACAACAAATTTGCCAGAAAAACAATTAAAGAAAAATTGATACTTGCCGGCATCGACGAGATAGGAAACTACGGTGTTGCAGGATTCTCCTTGCGTCAGGTAGCCGTGTCCTGCAACGTTTCTTGTGCGACACCCTATAACTATTTCAAAAACAAAGAGGGCTTTGTGGTTGAGATAATTCAGTACATCAAGTATCAGTGGTCCTTGCTTAAAACTGAAATAAATAAGTTATATAAAAATGATGAAAAACAGCTTCTTATTGAGCTTTGTATTTTCTATATAAAATTCCTTGTGGGCAATCCCAATTACAGATCGATCATTCTTCTTGATGACCTTGAGGTTGACGACGAGAGTTATTCGGATATTGAGAGCGCGAGAAACTTTATCGAGCTTGAGCTTGAGCACTATATGAAGATAAATAACGTGTCCGCGCGTGAGGCAAGAAGAAAGAGCTTCGTTATCCGCGCCATAGTTTTTGAGGCGACTCTCCTTCTCGAAAAGGGCGACCTTGAAAATACCGCCGAGAATTTTGATTTTATAAGATATTGTATCGCCAAGGAATTGGCGCTTGTATAATGAATAATTTAATCCCCCGAACTCGGGGGATTTTTTGTTACTAGCAGAGAGATAAATTGGGATTTAGCGAGCACTATGTTCGCACTGACCCACTGATTGTTTTGCACCGCTTTTTCAAAAGCGGTCGCCCGCCGCGCAGGCGAAAAAACGCCATTTCTTTTTTGCCAAGCTTTTTTCTTTGTGGCTATTTTGCCAAAGAAAAAAGCGTTACAAAAGCCAAACTATCTTTAAATACCAAGACTTTTTAGCCGCTTTTCTTTGACGAAATAAGCGCAAAGAAAAGCTAACAAAAGAAACGCTGAGCACAGGGCTACTCGCCCCGTACCCTCGGTCGCTTTTTGAAAAAAGCTCCGCAAAAACTTTTTTAATCGTTTGGTTCGTGCTAACAACGTGCGCGACAAATCAAATTTTGAATTTATCAAACAGCTCCCAAAGGAGCTTTTTCTTTTCTTCGCTCATGGGACAGAGGGGAAGGCGGTATTCTTCCTTGCAAAAGCCGAGGTGGGAAAGTAGCGCCTTCACAGGTATGGGGTTGACCTCGCTGAACAGTGAATTTATCAGTGGCAATAGCTCTAATTGGAGTGCGGTTGCCTCTTTTATTTTGCCCTCGAAGAATAGGCGGCACATTTCACCCGTTTGCTTCGGCAGGACGTTTGAAAGCACCGAAATAACGCCGCTTCCACCGAGTGAAAGAGTGGGGAGGATAAGGTCGTCGTTTCCACTATAAAGATGTAATATATTTCCGCATTTTTGGGATAGACGTGCAAAATTTCCAATCGAGGAGCTTGCCTCTTTAACTGCGACGATATTTTCGTGCTCGGCGAGTCGTTCATAAACCTCAAGAGGAATATCAACTCCCGTGCGAGAGGGAACGTTGTATAAAATCATGGGAATCTCGACCTCGTTTGCTATTGTTTCATAGTGGCAGACAAGTCCCTCGCGACTCGTCTTATTATAGTATGGAGTTACCACGAGCGTGGCATCGGCACCCACGTCGCGCGCGAACTCCGAAAGATGTACTGCCTTGTTGGTCGAATTCGAGCCGGTGCCTGCAATGAGAGGAACGCGCCCTGCAACCTCGCGAACGGCAAAGGATATGAGATCGCGCTTTTCACATTCCGAAAGCGTCGCGCTCTCGCCTGTGGTTCCGCAAACGAGCAGGGCATCCACTCCGTTTTTTATTTGAAATTCGATAAGCTTTTTAAAGCTGAAATAGTCGACTTTGCCATCGGAAAAGGGAGTTATCAAGGCAGTGCATACCCCTGTAAAAATGGGATTTGGTTGGTTTTTCATAATGTCGTTCTCCAATGTAAAAAATTTGAAAATAGGATTGAAAAATCAAATAAGATATAGTATAATGTATATTGACATAATATGTTGAAAAATATAAATTGATATAGATTGGACACAAAATGAAAGAAATTATTATCAACGAAAAGGCACATACCGATCTTTTAACATCGGATTTTTATTACGATCTGCCACAGGAGCTTATCGCGCAGACTCCGCTTGAGCCAAGAGATTCATCAAGACTTATGGTTATTGACCGCGCAAGCGGAAATATAGAGCACAAGCACTTTTTTGATATTTGCGATTATCTTAAAGAGGGCGACACACTCGTTATCAACGATTCAAAAGTTATTCCCGCACGCCTTTACGGTCACGCGGAGGGCAGGGAGGATGCCAAAATTGAGCTTTTGCTCCTCAAAAATCACGGACTCGATATTTGGGAAACTCTCGTTAAACCCGGAAAAAGAGCAAAGATCGGCGCGCGTCTTGTTTTTGGTGAGGGCGCGCTCAAGGGTGAGGTAGTTGACATTGTTGAGGAGGGAAACCGACTCATCAAATTTGATTTCGACAGAGAAAAATATTCTAATATTTATGAGATTTTGCATATAATCGGACTTATGCCATTGCCCCCGTATATTACGGAAAAGCTCGCGGACAAGAGCCGCTATCAGACGGTCTATGCGCGTGAGGAGGGCTCGGCGGCGGCTCCCACGGCGGGACTCCATTTTACTCCCGAATTGATGCAAAAAATAAGAGATATGGGCGTTGAGATCGTGCCCGTAATGCTCCACGTTGGACTTGGAACCTTCCGTCCCGTAAAAGCGGACAGAATTGACGAGCACGTTATGCACACCGAGCATTTTGCCGTTTCCAAGGAGAGTGCGGATATTATCAACGAGCGCAAGGCCAAGGGCGGCAGACTAATCTGCGTCGGAACTACATCTTGCCGTGCTATCGAGAGCGTTGCACGCGAGGACGGATTTATCCCCGCGGGCGAGGGCGATACGGGAATTTTCATCTATCCTGGCTATAAATTCAAGGCAGTTGATGCACTTATTACAAATTTCCATTTGCCCGAAAGCACACTTCTTATGCTTGTTTCCGCATTCTACGATAAGGAAAAAATGATGGCGGCATATCACACCGCAGTTGAGGAAAAATATCGCTTTTTCTCCTTCGGCGATGCGATGCTTATTGAATAACTGTAAACTAATTTTTACAACTCACCATAGACCCAATCCACCCACAATCTCAAAA
Source organism: Eubacteriales bacterium (assembly GCA_045125655.1). Classification (GTDB taxonomy): domain Bacteria; phylum Bacillota; class Clostridia; order Oscillospirales; family CAG-272; genus RGIG4608. Next base: position 12,330 of record JBGVNP010000105.1, read on the forward strand.
GGAGATGTAAAAAATGAAATCCAAAAAAGTTTTAATTATATACACCGGCGGAACGATCGGAATGAAGCGAACGGAAAGCGGATACAGACCTGCTCCCGATTTCCTTGAGAGCGAGTTGAAATCCATTCCCGACCTTATGCGCGCAGATTTTCCCTCGTGGGAGCTTTACGAGATGCATCCGCTCCTTGACTCGTCCAATATGACGCTTAAGGAATGGAACGAAATTGCGCGCGTGATCTATGAAAATTATGACAGATATTGCGGCTTCGTTGTGCTTCACGGCACTGACACGATGGCATATACCGCGTCTGCGCTATCCTTTATTTTGCGCGGACTCGACAAGCCCGTTGTTCTCACAGGTTCGCAGATACCTCTTTCGGAGGTAAGGAGTGACGGTCGCGACAATCTTATAACCTCGATCCTTATCGCGAGTGAGGGGGTGGCGTGTGAGGTCTGCCTTTACTTTTCGGGCAAGCTCCTTCGCGGCAACCGTGCGATAAAAATGAGTGCGGACGGACTCGTTGCATTCAAATCACCTAATTATCCGCTTCTTGCTGAGGTGGGAATAGAGGTAAAATACAACAAGAGCGCTCTCTTTAAGCATAAAGAGGGAACTTCCCTCGAATTTTTGCCCTTCCACGACGTACCGATAGGCGTTCTCAAGGTTTTTCCGGGTATTCAGTTTGGACTTTTTGAGGATATAATGACGGAAAAACTACAGGGAATCGTGCTTGAAACCTTTGGTGCGGGTAATATCCCCGGTGGCGGTGACGAGCTTTTGCCCATCATTAAAAAAGCGTTTGCAGCGGGCTCGGTTATCACGGTCTGCTCACAGTGTCCTATTGGTACGGTGACTCTCGGTGCTTATGAAACAAGCTCATCGCTTAAGAGTGCTGGTGCGGTCAGCGGAAAGGATATGACAACTGAAGCGGCAGTTGCCAAGCTCTATCATCTCTTTAGCTTGGATATTCCCAAGGGAGAAATCAAGCGCCTTATGGAGAAAAATATCGCAGGAGAATTAACGTAAAATGCGAATAGATAAATTTTTGAGCAATATGGGTATTGCCACGCGAACGGAAAGCTCAAAGGCGGCACGTGCGGGACTAATTCTCGTCAATGGCGCAGCTGTGAAAAAGGCGGATGCTCACATTGATCCCAACAAGGACGAGATAATCTATTGCGGACGCAAGATTGAGTATCGAAAATATACCTATATCTTAATGAATAAGCCCGACGGAGTGGTCAGTGCGACTGAGGACGGCAAGGATAAAACCGTGATTGACCTACTTCCCGAAGAATTGCAGCGATTAAATCTTTTTCCCTGTGGCAGACTTGACAAGCACACAGTGGGACTTGTGATGCTCACTGATGACGGTGAGCTTGCTCACCGCTTGCTATCTCCCAAGCATCACGTGAAGAAAAAATACTTTTTTGAGAGTAAATTTCCTTTAACCGAGGATGAAATTTCATATCTTGAAAAGGGAGCAACTCTTGAGGACGGATATATCACAAAACCGTCTGAAATAGAGCTTCTTGAGGATGGAAAATCGGGATATATCACGCTCGTTGAGGGCAAATACCATCAGATCAAGCGGATGCTTGAATCGGTCAACAATAAGATAACATATCTTGAAAGAATAACCTTTGGACCCCTTGCACTTGATGAAAATTTAGCGCGCGGACAGTGGAGATTTTTGACGGATGAAGAAATAAAGAAATTAGAGGAACACAGATGAACATTTTTGAAACACTTGCAAAGGAACTGAGCATTACGCTCACACAGGTCGAAAAGACCGTTCAACTTATCGACGAGGGAAACACCATTCCCTTTATTGCACGTTACCGTAAAGAGGTGACTGGCTCACTTGATGACGAGATACTTCGTAAATTTGATGAAAGACTCAACTATCTTCGCAATATCGAAAAGAGAAGGGAAGAGGTTATTGAGCTTATTCGCGCTCAGGAAAAGCTTACTCCCGAGATTGAAGAGGCAATAAAGAACGCCGTTACTATCACCGAAATCGACGATATTTACCGTCCGTTCCGTCCTCACAGAAAGACGCGCGCGTCGGTTGCTAAGGAAAAGGGACTTGAACCCCTTGCTTTGCTTATCCTTGAACAAAGACCTGCCTATGAGCCGTCCCTTGACGAGCTTGCAGACGGATTTATTGATGCCGAAAAGGGTGTTGAAAATAGGGAACAGGCGTATGCAGGTGCTTGTGATATTATTGCAGAGAGTATTTCGGATAATGCTGAATATAGAAAAGAGATCCGCCGTCTTACTCACCAGTTCGGTCTTGTAACAAGTAAGGCAACGGGTGATGCGGAGTCGGTTTATGAGCAGTATTACGATTACAGTGAGGGCGTTAAGAAGATACCATCGCACCGTGTTCTTGCCATCCACCGTGGTGAAAAGGAAGAGTTTTTGAAGGTGGCTATCACCGTTGAAAAGGATTTCATACTTAATTATCTTTATAATGAGGTTCTTGTTTCAGGCGAGAGCGAGGCAAAGCAGTACGTTGAAGCAGCTATCGTTGACGGATATGACCGTCTTATCGCGCCCAGTGTTGAAAGAGAGATTTGGAATGATCTCTTTGATAATGCCTGCGAGGGTGCTATCACGCTTTTCTCCGACAACCTTAAGCATCTTCTTATGCAGTCACCCATAAAGGGCAAGGTTGTACTTGGCTTTGACCCCGGTTACGTAAACGGATGTAAGCTCGCGGTCGTTGACCCCGTGGGCAAGGTAGTTGATACGGGAGTTATATATCCCACAAAGCCCCGTCAGAAGATTGACGAGGCAAAGCACATCGTCAAGAGTATGATCCGCGCACATAAGGTTGACGTTATCGCTATCGGTAACGGTACCGCATCCAAGGAAAGTGAAATTTTTATTGCCGATCTTCTTAAGGAGGTCGATTATGATACAAAATATATCGTTATCAGCGAGGCGGGAGCATCTATATATTCCGCATCCAAGCTTGCAGCGGACGAATTTCCCGATTTTGACGTTATGCAGAGAAGTGCGGTTTCTATTGCAAGAAGATTGCAGGACCCCCTTGCAGAGCTTGTTAAGATAGATCCTAAATCCATCGGTGTAGGTCAGTATCAGCACGATATGAAGCCCGCACGTCTTGACGAAGCTCTTACGGGCGTAGTTGAGGACTGTGTAAACAGCGTTGGTGTTGACGTAAACACTGCATCACACTCGCTCCTTTCATATATCGCAGGTATCAATGCGGCAAGTGCAAAGAATATTGTTAAATACCGTGAGGAAAACGGCGCGTTCAAGACGAGAGCCGAGATACTTAAGGTTCCGAGAATCGGTGCTAAGGCATACGAGCAGTGCGCGGGATTTTTGCGCGTGCCCGATTCAAAGCTTATTCTTGATAATACGGGCGTTCACCCCGAGTCATATGAGGCGGCGCTCAAGCTCCTTCATAAATTTGAATATACCGAGGATGACGTTAAGCAGAATAAGCTTTCCATGCTTCGCGCAAAGGCGGAAAAATACGGAATGAGAAAGCTCGCAGAGGAATTTGGCGTTGGTGAGCCAACACTCGTTGATATTATCACTGAGCTTGAAAAGCCCGGTCGCGATATCCGTGATAGCTTCCCCGCACCCGTGCTTCGTGACGATATTCTCGGAATGGAGGATTTAAAGCCCGAAATGGTGCTCACAGGAACTGTAAGAAACGTTATCGACTTTGGAGTTTTTGTAGACATCGGCGTTCATCAAGACGGACTCGTTCACATTTCCGAGCTTTCAGATAAATACGTTAAGCATCCCTCGCAGGTAGTTTCACTTGGCGACGTTGTAAAGGTCAAGGTGCTTTCCGTTGACCTCAAGAAAAAGAGAATTGCTCTTTCAATGAAGGGACTTAACTAATAAAACATAAAAAGCACCGCGCACAGCGGTGCTTTTGCTTTGTTGATAGATAAATTGGGATTTATCGCGCACTATGTTCGCGCTAACCCACTGATTGTTTTGCACCGCTTTTTCAAAAGCGGTCGCCTGCGCGGCGTGAGCGCAAAAAACGGCCCTTTCTTTTGTTAGCTTTTCTTTGTGCCTTTTTTGGCAAAGAAAAGCGGCTAAAGAGTTTTGGTATCAAAAGATAGTTTGCCTTGTGTAACGCTTTTTTCTTTGGCAGTATAGCCGCAAAGAAAAAAGCTTGGCAAAAAAGAAACGGCGTTTTTTCGCCTGCGCGGCGGGCGGTTACTTTTTTGAGAAAAAGTAACCAAAAAACTTTTTTAATCGTTTGGTCTGTGCGAACATAGTACTCGACAAATCAAAATCTGAATGTACCCACATAGCAGTTAATATAAAAACAAAAGACAATTTTATACAAATTGCACAAAAATTACTATATTTAATTTGTGATAAATTTGCAAAAACTAAATGTTGACAAAACCGTTAATTTGTGTTATCATATATTGGTAGCAAATCGAATATGCCCCATTAGCTCAGAAGGTAGAGCACATGACTTTTAATCATGGTGTCCGGAGTTCGACTCTCCGATGGAGCACCAAACCCGTTGCAAGTGCAACGGGTTTTTTCTTTTCAACAATATGAACCTCATTCAACAAATATTTATATAAATATTTATATAAAAATCCTTGTAATCTTGACTTTTTTGTGATATAATTTAACTGGAATAATTTGAACTTTTATATCTTTTAATTAATTTAAGGAGAAAAAATGATATGAGAAAGACGAAAATTGTTTGCACGATCGGTCCTGCAACTGAGAGCGAGGAGAAGCTTCGCGAGCTGATGCTTGCGGGTATGAACGTTGCGCGCCTTAACTTTTCACACGGTACTCACGAGGAGCACAAGGTTAGAATTGACAGAATCAAAAAGGTAAGAGAGGAGCTTGGTCTTCCCGTTGCCATCCTTCTTGACACCACGGGTCCCGAATACAGAATAAGAACATTTGAAAACGATAAGATATACCTCAACGACGGCGACACGTTCACCTTTACAACCGACGAAATCGTTGGTAATCAAGAGAGAGTTGCTGTAAGCTACAAGAATCTTCACAACGACCTTGAGGTCGGAAACAAGATCTACGTTAACAACGGTCTTGTTCACTTTGTGGTTGAGGAGATCAAGGGACACGACATCATCTGCAAGGTTACTGCGGGCGGTGAGCTTTCAAACAGAAAGAGCATGAGCTTCCCCGGAAAAGTGCTTAAGCAGGTTTATCTTTCCGAGGTTGACAAGTCAGACCTTTTGTTCGGTATCGAGCAGGACGTTGACTTTGTGGCTTGCTCATTCGTTTCCTGCAAGCAGGATATTGAGGACGTGAGAGCATTCCTTGACGCGCACACAAACGATGACAATATTTCACTTATTGCAAAGATAGAAAACCAGCACGGCGTTGACAATATCGACGAGATCTGTCATGCGTGTGACGGTATTATGATCGGTAGAGGAGATATGGGCGTTGAGATTCCCTTTGAGGAGATTCCCAAGATTCAGAAGCACCTTATCACAAAGTGCCGTCTTCTCGGTAAGCGCGTTATCACCGCAACCGAAATGCTTGAATCTATGATATACAATCCCCGTCCCACAAGAGCTGAGATAAGCGACGTTGCAAACGCGGTTTACGACGGCACAAGTGCTATCATGCTTTCGGGTGAGACGGCTATGGGTAAGTATCCCATTCTTGCCGTTCAGACAATGGCAAAGATTGCTGAAACGACCGAAAAGAATATAAACTATAAAAAGAGATTTTTCAATACGGAATTTGAAATATCCAACAGTGTTGACGCAGTTTCTCACGCCACCTGCTCAATGGCGATCAATCTTGATGCCAAGGCAATAGTTGTTTGCTCACTTTCCGGCAGAACTGCGCGAATGGTAAGCCGTTTCCGTCCCCCTGTGGACATCATTGGTATTTGTGTTGACCAAAAATCCGTTAGAAAGCTCTCGCTTTCTTGGGGTGTTACTCCAATTCTCGGTGAGTCCGTTCCCACAACTGACGTTCTTTTCTACTCCGCATATAAGACTGCTAAAAGGGTATTCAATCTTAAAAAGGGAGATCAGATCGTTATTACGGGCGGTCAGATCAGCGGAAAGAGCGGTAACACAAATCTCTTGAAGGTAGATACTATCCAGTAATATTATGAATTTTGAAGAAAAAACGAAAAGAGAAAATCTCATATTTGACGGCAAGGTGCTTCACGTGTATTGCGATGACGTGATTTGTCCTAACGGCAAGGATGCCACAAGGGAATATGCAAAACATCTTGGTGCTGTTTGTGTCGTTCCGTTGACGGCTGATAATGAGGTGATTTGCGTAAAGCAATATAGATACGCGCATCATAGAATGTTTCTTGAAATTCCTGCAGGCAAGCTTGATTATGCGGGCGAGGACAGAAGGGAAGCGGCGCTTCGCGAGCTTCGTGAGGAAACGGGCGCGCTTTGTGAAACGTTGACGCATATCGGCGATATCGTTCCGTCACCTGCCATTTTGACCGAGAGAATTTCAATGTATCTTGCAGAGGGACTCACCTTTGGTGAAACTGAATTTGACGAGGATGAATTTATCGAAATTGTGAAGATTCCTCTTTCCGAGCTTGTCGAAATGATAATGCGCGGTGAGATAGAGGATGCAAAAACACAGACGGCAATCCTCAAGGTGTGGCACCTTAAAAACAATAAATAAGTTACAAGGGCAAATGTATATTTGCCCTTTCTTAAAAAGAGGAAATTATGAAAAAACTACTTGTAATTGACGGCAACTCAATACTTAATCGCGCGTTTTACGGCGTTAAGCTCCTTTCAAACAAGGAAGGACTTTACACAAATGCGATTTTCGGTATGATCAATATAATTATGAAGCAGGTTGAGGCGGTAAAGCCCGACTATGCGGCGGTGGCATTCGACCTTAAAGCGCCCACCTTCCGTCATAAGATGTATGATGCTTACAAGGCGGGCAGACACGCAATGCCCGACGAGCTTCGCGTGCAGTTCCCCTATGCAAAGCGTGTTTTACACGAAATGGGCTTTGCCGTTCTTGAAAAAGAGGGATATGAGGCGGACGATATTCTCGGCACGCTTGCCAAAAGTGCTGAGAAAAGGGATGTTCAAGCATACGTTCTTACGGGCGACCGAGATTCTCTTCAGCTCATAACAGATAAGACGACCGTCCTTCTTGCTACAAATAAGGACACGCTCACGATGGATAGAGTCACATTTTTTGAAAAATACGGAGTGGATTCGAGCCAATTTGTTGATGTTAAGGCGCTTATGGGCGACTCGTCCGATAATATTCCGGGTGTTGCAGGTGTGGGTGAAAAAACCGCGCTCAAGCTCATTTCTGACTTTGGCGATCTTGACTCCATTTACGCGAGCTTGCCGAGCGATAAGATAGGTAAATCCGTAAATGTTAAGCTCGCAGAGAACAAGGATAAAGCATATCTTTCAAGGGATCTTGCGCGCATCTGCACGGACGTGCCGCTTGAAAGTGATTTTGAGGAGCTTGTTTACGGCGGATTCGGCGCGGGAGCTTACGAGCTTTTTACCGAGCTTGAATTTATGGGATTTATCAAGAAATACAATCTCAAAAAGCCCGAAAATAAAGCAGAGACCGTACAAACCGAGAGCGAGCAGCTCGGCTTTTTCAGTGACGTTTCCGAAACAAAGGTTGATAAAGACGAAAGAAAAGTAGGACTTGATGTACTTTTGTTGCTCCCAAAGGATGAAGCGCTCGCACTTTCATTTGATAACGGCGAGCTTTGTGTCGCGCGCGAGGATGAGATCCTTGTGTTTGAGGGGAAAATTGAGGATGCGAGAGAATTTCTTTGCGATGCCGAGAGAATCTTTGTTCTTCACGATTGCAAGAGCGTATTCCATAATCTTGTAGGCATCGGATTTAAAAATTGCCACTTTGATATAATGCTTGCCGCCTACGTGCTCAATGCAGGAGATGGCTCGTTCGACCTTGACCGTCTTGCGATGGCAAATCTTTCTCTTGTTATTGACGAGGGCACAAGAAAAGCACCCGTTATATACGAAATATATAAGATCTTAAAAAAGAAGATAGAGGAGCTTAACTTCGAAAAGCTCTTTTATGAAATAGAAATGCCCCTTGCAACAGTGCTTTTTGAAATGGAGCACGAGGGCTTTAAGATCGACCGCGAGGGACTTGTCAATTACGGCAAGCAGCTTGATGAAAATATATCCGAGCTTATGGATCGCATATATGCTTACGCGAGCAGGGAATTCAACATTAATTCCCCTAAGCAGCTTGGAGAGATACTTTTTGAAACACTGATGCTCCCCCACGGTAAAAAGACCAAAACGGGATACTCCACAAATGCCGAGGTTCTTGAAAAGCTCCGCGCGTACCACCCGATAATTCAGGATATTCTTGATTACCGACAGGTTGTCAAGCTCAAGGGAACTTACGTTGACGGCTTTATAAAATTGCTCACCGCGGATAATAAAATTCACACGACGTTTAAGCAGACGGGAACGGCAACGGGCAGACTTTCGTCCGCCGAGCCGAATTTGCAGAATATTCCGATAAGAACTACTCTCGGCAGAGAGCTTCGCCATTATTTCATTCCTAAAACGAGTGATTACGTGCTCGTTGATGCGGACTATTCGCAGATCGAGCTTCGCCTTCTTGCCGCGATTTCGGGCGACGAAAATATGATCGGCGCATTCCTTTCGGGCGTGGATATCCATACCTCGACCGCATCAAACGTGTTCCACGTTCCCGAAACGATGGTAACAAGTGAGCTTCGCAAGCGTGCAAAGGCGGTCAATTTCGGTATTGTTTACGGAATCGGCGAGTTTTCTCTCTCCGATGACCTTCACATCTCTATGAGGGAGGCAAAGGAGTATATCGAAAGCTATAAAGCAAGCTATCCTCTTGTTGATAAATATCTTAAGGACATAGTTGCCGAGGGCTATGCAAACGGATTCGTATCCACGCTCTACGGCAGAAGAAGATATATCCCCGAGCTTTCGGGACAGAATAAGATGCTCAAAAAATTCGGCGAGCGCGTGGCGATGAATAGCCCGATCCAAGGCACCGCCGCGGATATAATCAAGGTCGCAATGATAAACGTGAGCCGCCGCCTTAAAGCAGAGGGAGTTGACGCGCACCTCATTCTCCAAGTCCACGACGAGCTTGTAATCGAAGCGCATAAATCCTGTGTCGACCGCGTCTCCGCGATTCTTCGCGAGGAAATGGAAAACGCAATAAAGCTCCCCGTCCCGCTCTCCGTCGAGCTAACCACGGGCGAGACTTGGTATGATAATAAGTAGTATATAATAATCAGTACAAATAATTAAACAACCTCACTAATTTGTGGGGTTGTTTTGCTTGTCAGGACTGCTCGGATCCCATTTTCATAGATTCCGAACTAGTGTCAGTTTTACAAAAAATTCGCAACCACTTTGGCAAAGCGGTAACGATAACGTCGGCATACCGTACACCGAATCACAATAAGAACGTCGGCGGCACTACATACCCGCAACACCTCTACGGCAAAGCTGCCGACATCAAGGTGCAGGGAATAGCGCCGAAAAACGTTGCTAAATATGCGAAGACGCTACTTGATGAGGGAGGCATTGGCATCTACAATACCTTTACCCACATCGACGTTCGCTCCACAAAATCAAGATGGCAGGGCTAAAAATCCCTGTCATTTTTTATTTATTGACAAAATTTGAAAAAAGTGGTATAATGTGCGCGTAAACGCCGAGGGGCTTAAACCTGAAAGTGGAAATGCTATGAAAAAGAAAGTTTTAATTGGTATCATCGTAGGTGCAGTTGTTCTTGTAAGCGTGGTTTTAGGTGTTGTTCTTAGCACAACTACCAACAATAACAGTGGCACAACTACAACAACAACTATTCCAAAAAATCCAAGTCATGTACATACTGAGGTTATTGATCCCGCAGTAGAAGCAACTTGTGAGAAAACAGGTCTTACCGAGGGCAATCATTGCTCAGAATGCGGAGAAATTATTGTTGCTCAAACTGAAATTTCTCAAATAGCCCATACCGAGGTTGTTGATAAAGCTGTCGCAGCAACTTGTGAAAGGACGGGTCTTACTCAGGGCAAGCATTGTTCAAAATGTAACAAAGTATTGGTAGCACAAAAAGAAACTTCAATAATTGAGTGTGTTCCGAGTGAATGGATTATAGATGTGGCAGCAACTCCAACTACAACGGGTACTAAACATAAAGAATGCACGATGTGTGAAAAAATAATGTCCGAGGAAACAATTCCTGTTTTAGTCTCTGAGGGACTTGAATATGCTATCTCTTCACTTGGAAATGGCTATAAGGTAGTAGGTATTGGAACTTGTACGGACGAATATCTAGTTATTCCAAGTACATACAATGGTCGCCCTGTTGTTGAAATTGATTATGGAGCATTTAGTGATTGTACTTTCATCAAAAATGCTTATATACCACTTGGGGTAAATCGGCTTGCTTCAAATATATTTAGTGGATGTACATCTTTAGAAAGCATTACTCTTCTTCATTCTAATGCAGGTAGTGGTATGCCTTCCTATACATTTAGCGGATGTACTTCTCTAACTACCATTAATTATGAAGGAACCGTAGCACAATGGCAAGGCCGTTATAATGGAACAGAATGGAACATAAATACAGGTGATTACACTATCTACTGTACCGACGGCACAATTGCCAAAGACGGAACTATTATTTATTACACCTTGAATAGCGATGGTAAGAGCTATTCGGTAACGGGTGCCAGCATTTCTAGCAATCAAAATATTGTTCTTCTAAATACATTTAGAGGTCTTCCTGTAACAAGTATTGCTGATTCTGCATTTAATTATTGCACCTATCTAACGGGTATACAAATTCCCAATACTGTGACGAGTATAGGTGATTATGCATTTAATATTTGCCAACATCTTATAAATATCAATATTCCTAATAGTGTTACAAATATTGGGAATTATGCATTTGCTAGTTGTTATAGTCTTAAAAAAATTATCATTCCTGATAGTGTTACAAGCATTGGAATTGGTGCATTTAGTCAGTGCAGTTCTCTTAAAAATGTTAATATTCCCGAAGGTGTGACAACTATTGCTGACTCATTGTTTTATTATTGCAAATCTCTTGAAAGCATTATAATTCCCAATACTGTAAAGAGTATTGGTGGATTTGCTTTTTACAATACCGCTATTAATAGCATTAACATTCCTAATAGTGTGACACACATAGGTGGTTATGCATTTGCTCAATGTTCCTCGTTGAGAAGTATAATTGTTCCCAACTCAGTAACAAGTATGGGTGATAGGGTGTTCTATGGTTCTGACTATACACGTGTTTACTGTGAGGTGGAATCTAGACCAAGCGGTTGGAATTACGAATGGAGCATGGGGTTATACTCTCATTATATTACTTGGGGTTATACAAGTGAATAAATTTCATAAATCAAAAAGGCAGGGTTAATCAACCCTGCCATTTATATTTCCTACTCTTTATGGTTATACATAATTAATTTATAAATAAAATCAAGAAGTTCAAGGTCATTGCATTCTTCAATGGCTTTAATAGTGAGCTGTTTAAAGCTCATCATAGTGTTGATGACATTGATGTTTATTTTTTAAACTCCTCCTTGACAAACCCCACTAAAAATGCTAAACTATATCCAATACGAAAAAAGGCGGTATTTTTGATGAAAAACGTGCTTATTGTTGGAGGTTCGAGGGGGATCGGGCGCGCGTGCGTTGAGAAATTTGCGCGCGAGGGCTTTGTGGTTTCCTTCATATATATTAATAGTGACGCGCAGGCGGACGAGCTTTCTGCCAAGACGGGTGCCTATGCTATAAAGGCGGATATATCCGATCCCAATAAGGCGCGCGCGGCGGTTGCGAAAGCTATCGATGAAATGGGAAGTGTTGATATTCTCGTGAACAATGCGGGTATCTCTCTTATCAAACTGTTCACCGACACCACCGACGAGGACTATTATAATATAATGAACACAAATATCGGCGGAACGTTTTTTGTTACGCGCGAGGTCGCAAAAAATATGATCTCGAATCACTTTGGTAGAATTGTCAATATCGGCTCTATGTGGGGCAAGGTTGGCGCGTCCTGCGAGGTTGCATATTCGGCTTCAAAAGCGGCGGTCGAGGGATTTACCAAGGCACTCGCCAAGGAGCTTGGACTTTCGGGAATAACTGTCAACTGCATTGAACCCGGAGTTATCAATACGGAGATGAATGCCGCACTTGATGAAAACACCTTGAAAGAGCTCTGCGATGAAACTCCCATTGGAAGAATAGGGGATGCTTACGAGCTTGCGGAATTTATTTTCACTATCGCAACCGAAAAGAGCGGCTTTTTGACAGGAGAGATCATCGGATTTGACGGCGGTTTTGCGATTTAACACGTTATTTTCATTTTTGTCAAAATTTTTTAAAACTTTTTCAAAAAAAGACTTGACAAACTGATAATGATGTGGTAATATAACAAGGTCGCAATTGAGGGGGGTCGAAAACGGCTCGAAAAAAGTTTTGAAAAGTTGAAAAAAGTACTTGACAAGGCTTAGTTAATTGTGATATAATAACGAAGCTGTAT
>JBGVNP010000106.1:0-2400 GCA_045125655.1 Eubacteriales bacterium
CCCTTTGAATCAACGATTGTAACGGTAATGTTGCTGGTCTGCTGCTGTTCCTGAACCACAGGAGTTTCTGCTGCATGAGCCATCACTGAACCGCCACCTAAGAACAGCGCACAAATAGCGGCTGTCATGAGAGTCTTGCTATACGCAAATCCTCTTCTTTTGTGAACTTCATTCATAGTGATTAAAAATTTATTGTTAAACTAAAGGTTGTTTCTTTGTTTGATTTTTGTGTGATTTTGTTAAGAATTTTAAACCCTGTAAATAATCAAAAGTAAAAATACAACAATTTTCCACATGAACAAAGGTTTTTGGGCGAAAAATGGCTCTAGAGAGTGTTAAAAGTGCATTTTTTAGAGTTATGAGTTGTGGGTTTTATGTTATTGGTTGTTTTGGGTGCTTGAAAGAACCTTTACCGTGTTTTTTTTAAACGCGGTCGTGTTTTGACTCAAACGCGGTCGCGTTTTAAAAAAAACACGGTGGTGAATCCATCTCTTCCTATTCCGTATTGCCTCCGTCTGCTTGAGGGTGGCATGGGTTTCTGGTAGGAAATGTTGCCGGGTGTGAAGTAGAAACAGAAATACTTCTTGGCTTTGGGTGGCGATACGATACGGATTTCCCATGGCTCGGAACCGACGTCTTCTTTAGACGACGAAGTCGTTATTTCTTATTCTTATTCTTCTTTCTTATTCTTATTCTTATTCTTAAAAGAACTGCCGTTGATTTTCAAAGAGTTACAAGGAGCTTCCGACAAGTTTCGACATTTTACGACACGTTTTTGTGGCATTTTCGTTTCATTAGAGACCTTTTCTCGTCCAGTAAAGGCGAGTGAAAATCTATATTTTCTACGTTAAAAAGTCTATAGTTGTTCAAGATGTGTAAGGATGCTTGATTGGGGTGATTTTAGAGTGTTTTGTTAAGATTCTACTAAAATAGAAAGGTCGTATAAAAAGAAAAATCCTCAGCAATCTTTGATTACTGAGGATTTTTTTTCGGGTGACTAGTGGGATTCGAACCCACGACATTCAGAACCACAATCTGACGCTCTAACCGACTGAACTATAGTCACCATGTTAGTTTGTTGTGCTTTCCTTTTCGAAAGCGATGCAAAGGTACGGCTTTTTTTTGAATCTCCAAATCTTTCTCCAACTTTTTTTCAAAAAAAGTATTCTTTTATGCCGATGTTGTACTTTTGATATAACTCCCGTGTATTGTTTAAGAACCGTTGGAATGGAGTAAATTCTTCATTCTGAATAGATTGGCTAAAAAATGAGGCCGGATAGACTTCGTAACTCGTTTTTTTGCCTGAAATGGGGCGGGAAGTCCAAATAAGCGAGTAGGAACAATTTTCCATGCGGGTAATTCCCCAAAGTTTTTTCAGTTCCAGTTTTACCATGGCGCCTCCGTCCGTGTTTTCTCTTGACATATTCGAGATGAAATTGCCTAAAGAGTAAACAATGAGGTGACGGGAAGGGTGATGTTGGTCTTGTCTGACTTCCATGGGCTGGACTACGTGAGGGTGGGAGCCGATGATGTGGTCTACTCCCTGTTCAATCAGCCAGTCTGCCAATTTCTTTTGGGAAGAATGGGGCAGGCTTTTGTATTCCAAACCCCAATGCATGCACGCTATGATAGCGTCGGGCTTCATTCTTCGGGCTGCCTGTATATCGCCTTTGATTTGTACCGTATCGATGTAATTCACGATGTTGGGGGTGGAAGGTTTAATGCCGTTAGTGTCGTAAGTATAAGCCAATAGGGCGATTCTGAAGCCGTTCTTTTCAATCAGTAGGGGATAACGTTGTTGGCGGTCCTCCGGAGTGCGGTAAGTGCCTGTAAAAGGCATTTTCAGGGAATCCAACAAGTGTGCGGTCCGTTCCAGTCCTTTTTTTCCTCGGTCGAGGCAATGGTTGTTGGCTGTGAGCAGTACATCGAAACCGGCGTCCTTGATTGCATACAGGAACTCGTCGGGAGCGCTGAATGAGGGGTAGCCTCGGTAGGGCTTTCCCCCCAGCGTCACCTCCAGATTGCCGATTGCGATATCGGCTTGGCTGATTTCTTCCTTGACGTGCTTGAAGCAGTCCGAATAGTCGTAGCCTTGGTTGGTCTGGGCGGCTTTTATCTGCGCGTCGTGCTGCATCAGGTCACCAACAAATAATAGCGTAATCCTCTCCTGAGCGGAGAGGGTTACGCTATAGATTATAACAATGATTATGCAAAAGAGATTTCTCATTGGTAAATGGCCTTCTTGCCGGCCAATAAGGTGTTCTTCATCAACGATACGATAGTCATCGGACCTACACCGCCAGGAACCGGAGTGATGAAAGAGCATTTCAGAGCCACTTCATCGAACTTCACGTCGCCGGTGAGTTTGAAGCCTGACTTCTTGGTTGCATCCGGTACACG
>JBGVNP010000107.1:0-1707 GCA_045125655.1 Eubacteriales bacterium
TCATTATTAACCAATGCAATATTGGAATATTAATAAAATGAAATAGAATATTTGGTATAAAATACGGCTCTTTTTTATGATTTGTGTAAACACGGAAAATGGCATAAAATACAGAATGGTAATCGGGCTGGTAAGTCGCAAGGTGGCTTACTGCCCATAATTGCATATTAGCAGAAATAGCGGGGCATGTCAAGAGCGGCTGCTTTACGGCAGCCGTTCATTTTACCCTTGACAAGAGCCGGGATTTCTGCTACTGCGGCAGTCTGTCCGCAAAGAAAATTTCCAGCTGCGAATGAATTTCTCCCCAGTCACGGCGTCTACCGGTCCATTTTCGGGTAATATCCATTTGGGCAAGATAAAGCATTTTTAAAAGGCTGTCATCGTTCGGAAACACCGCTTTGCTTTTTGTTACCTTACGCAGCTGTCGATTGAAATTCTCAATTGCATTAGTGGTATAGATGAGCGTTCTAACCGACTTCGGATACTTGAAATAAGTGGAAAGCTCCGCCCAGTGTGCCCGCCATGAGACTGAAATTTTGGGGTATTTAGCGTCCCATTTTGCGGCAAAATTCTCAAGCTCATAAAGTGCCGTTTCCTCATCCACGGCTCCGTAAACCTTTTTCAGATCCGACATAAGCGTTTTAATATCCTTGTACGAAACATACTTAGTGCTGTTTCGTATTTGATGAATAATACACTGCTGAACCTCGGTTTTCGGATATACCGCAGATATGGCTTCGGGAAATCCGGTGAGACCGTCAATGCAGGTGATTAGTATATCTTCCACCCCACGATTTTTTAGTCCGTTAAGTATTGAAAGCCAGTATTTTGCGCTTTCGTTTTCGCCGACATACATTCCGAGCACTTCTTTGATTCCGTCCATATTGATTCCTATCGCTATGTATACGGCTTTTTTGACGATTCTGCCTTCACAGCGGACATTATAGTGTATGGCGTCCATAAAGACTACGGCATAAATGCTCTCAAGCGGTCGCTGCTGCCATTCTTTTACCACCGGCAGAATTTTATCCGTAATTCGGCTCACAAGGCTGTCCGATACCTCTAAACCATAGATATCCTCAATGTGTGCGGATATATCGTTGGTCGTCATGCCCTTAGCGTACATAGATATGATTTTTTCTTCTATATCCCCGCTGAGTGTCGTTTCGTTCTTTTTTACAAGCCGCGGTTCAAACTCGCCGTTTCGGTCGCGCGGTACTGCAATCTCAACCTCTCCGGCGCTGGTTTTCATGGTTTTCCGGCTGTGTCCGTTGCGGCTGTTTTCGGTTTCCTTGTTGCGGTAATCGTACCTGCTGTACCCAAGCTCGTCGTCGAGCTCCGCCTCAAGTCCGTTTTCCAGCACTTCTCCCACCATTTCCTTGAATACCGACCGTAAGTCGCTCATGTCCTCCACATCAAGCAGTGACAGAAATTCTCGTAATTTTTCTTTTCTCTCTTTTTTCGCTGCCCGTACCTCCGGGCTGTCTTTGTACTTTGGCATTTTTTTAACCTCCAAAATGATATTTCTATTCTATACCATTTCAGAGGTTTACACAAGATGGGAAGAAGTCTCAGTCTATCGGGTGTAATGTTTAGCAATATTTTTTCTTTCCTTTTTCAAATTTAATCATCTCTTATTTTTGAATTTTAATATAGTTGCTATATTAAGTATCAGCCTAAATATTGCTTCGATAATTTTAAGCATTT
>JBGVNP010000108.1:0-1636 GCA_045125655.1 Eubacteriales bacterium
ACGTGAGACAACGGCTTTTTACTTTAATCTTAATCGTGTTCTTTCAGCCATATAAAATTGGTCTTGTATCTGCCGTCCTCGGATACTTCATCGTAATCACACTGAAGATCCCCGTAGTCATTGAGTATATCCAGTGCAACCTTGTGACCAAAATCGGTAAATCCCTTACTAGGGAAATAATCGTAGTAGTGTACCCACACTTCCCCGTAGCTGTTAATGATACGCATGATTTCAACTGGCTTGGTGGTAAATTCTTCGGTTAACTTGCCCCTTGCCTTAATAGTAATGGTCTGCATACCTGTGTTACCGCTAATGTCAAGGCTGAAACAATGAGCCTTGCGGTTCTCCTCATTACGCAAGGTTTCTGCAAGGTCCGCATACAGATTCATAAAAGTTCTTAAAAGCATTACACCACTCCTTTAAGAGATAAAAACGAAAACTAAAACTGCCAAAAAGAAACAAATCAGCAAATTGAGGAATATCATTGATTACGCTCCCTGTCTGCGTGACTTATCCAGTCTGATAAGCACATCGTAACATTCCTGAAGGTTTGCAAAACGCTGAACGCACTTTACAGGATGCACAATGCTTAACTGATAACAGGTTTCAGATACCTTTCGGATAGTTGCGTTAATCCAACCTAATTTGAATGTGATAGTTTTCATAATTATTTTTCCTTGTTTAAAATTGTTCGGTTCTTGCACGGTTTTGTTCGGTTACAGTATCAAGGTCATGTTTTCGCCCTGGTACTCAAACAGAATAAACATCCGCTGTTCTTCTTCTTTCTCAACGTCTGCAAATTCGTATGTGACATTGATAAGGCGGTCAGCTTCAAATATGAGGTAAGTGCTTTCGGGCAAATACTTCAGCATTGATTCTTCAAACTGAAACAGACCGACAAAACCGCTGTCAACCTGATAGGTAGCCGGATTGGTTACAAAAGGCTGATTGTTATAATCTTCCTCGCTGTCCTTAATGAACGCCTGATAAAAGCCATTGAATACAAGATGCAATGAAAAGATTGGCACTGCCTTAACCCATGTAGGGTCACAAATTAGGTATTTCGTCATATTTAATCCCTTTTAAGTTGTTTTTGCTAACAATTTTAATTTTAAATGAACTTTGAGTGCCTTTCAAGTGCTTTTAATCACATTTCAGCTTATTTGCGGTGTTTTCAATCTTTTCTAACTCGTTTTTTGCCGCTTCAATTCTTTGTGGGCTTCTCCAGTATTGCTTCGGCAGCGGGCAACCGGTTTTTGCGAGTAAAATCTTCAGCTCTTGCATTTTGATTGCATAGATTTTGTCCTTGTATTTGAATTGGCACATGCTGTACTGGGCAACAACGGTGTTATCCTTTCGCCTGAAGAACATGATGTTATCTACCCCGTTGCCGTTAATGTGGTCAATTTCCTTACATTCTCTTGCAAGGATTTTTTTAACGTCATGATTTATCAAGGTCTGCAAGGCTCTTGGAATATCACCGTCAAACTTGTATATGTATTTTTTAATTCTTTGCTCGGATATTCCCGATATTCGGGAATATTCTGCAATACTGTCGCAGCCGCCTATGGGCACGTTTTTAACGTTTTCAGTGGGAAGCCTGTTGGCCATGATTCTTTGACGCAGTGTGCTTATG
>JBGVNP010000109.1:0-62619 GCA_045125655.1 Eubacteriales bacterium
CCTGTACAATTTTTGTTAACGGTAAAGGAGTTCAAAAATGGCAGAAAGAAATATGGAAACTCAGATGTTCCGCGTTCCAAGTGAGCGAGAGGACGAAACCAAAAGAATACTTCAGGAAATCTATAATGCTTTGAGCGAGAGAGGATACAATCCCATCAATCAGATCGTTGGATATATCATCTCCGAGGACCCTACCTATATCACTAACCATAATAATGCAAGAGCACTTATTAGAAAACTTGACCGCGATGAACTTCTTGCAAAGCTTTTGAAGAATTATCTCGACATCTAAAAATGAGGTTTATTAATTTAAAAACCAAAACCGAAGAAGCTTTTATTTCACATCCAACCATATTATGTCTTGGAAATTTTGACGGTGTTCATATTGGGCACCGTCAACTTGTTGCATCGGTTTTGCAAAATCAAACGACACTTAAATCTGAATATCCCGACGTGGTCAGCGGAGCATGGTTTTTTGACTCTAATTTCTATAAGACCACGGATGAGATCTACTCCCTTTCCGAAAAGCTTGATGTGTTTGCGGATCTTGGGCTTGAATATGCCATTATTGCTAATTTTGACGAAATGAAAGGTCTTTCACCCTCCAGCTTCGTATGCGACGTACTTAAGCGAGATTGCAAATGTATTCATGCCGTTTGCGGAGAAAATTTTAGATTTGGCAGTAAGGCATCGGGAAACCCCAAGATGCTCTCAGATCTTATGTGTCAAAATGCTACTGTACTTCCCTTATTGACTTTTGATGCGGACGTGGTTTCATCAACCTATATTCGCTCCCTTCTTGCAAACGGTGCAGTTGAAAAGGCAAATGAGCTGCTAAGTCAAAATTACTCCATTTGTGAGAGTGTTGTACATGGTAAAGCGCTCGGAAGAAAATTGGGTATTCCCACCATCAATCAAAACATTCAAAGCAAGAGCTTAATACTCAAAAACGGTATATATGCAACCGTTTGCACGCTTGACGGACAGAGATATTACGGCGTTACCAACGTTGGTGTGCGCCCCACCGTTGAAAGCTCCAAGCATAAAAATATTGAAACGTATATCATTGGTTTTGACGGAGATTGCTATGACAAGCTCGTTAAGATCGAGTTTGTTCATCGCATTCGCGACGAAATGAAATTCGACAGTGTAGATGCTCTCAAATCGCAAATTGAAAGCGATATTTCAGCCACAAAATCATATTTTAAAATAATATAAAAGAGGTGAGAACGATGCTCAAAAAGATAATAGCTTTTATTATCATGAGTTTAATTTTGTTCTCATCCTTTTCTATGCTCGCAAGTGCATATACCATCGTTGAAGACAATGGAAATATAGACGCCTATTACCTATACAATTTTGAAACAAATCGAGTAATGGCATCCAAAAATCTCGATAAAGTAATTTCCGCATCTTCAACTGTTAAAATGATGAGCGCATTGGTTGCTCTTGAATCGGGCATTGAATTAAATTCACCTATCACAGTCACTCAAGACATGATAAAAGGTATAAATGGGAGATTTATGGGGCTTGAGGTTGGTGATAAGCTCTCACTTGAGGATCTTCTCTACTGCATGGTCGGAGCTTCCTTTAACGATGCTACACACGCCCTTGCAATCAGTATTGGCGGCTCTTTGGACGGCTTTATTCAAATGATGAACAACAAGGCAAAAGAGCTTCAGATGAGTAACACTGTTTATTACGATGCTACCGGAATGTCAAGTGAATCCAAGACATCAATCCGTGATATTCTTATTCTTGCTCAACGCCTTATTGAAAATGAAAAATATATAAAAATAGCATCAACCAAAACACATCAGTTATCCTCCTTTGCAACCTGTGAATTTAACAAAATCACTAATAGATCTACCCTGATGGGAGATTATAAAGGCCTAGTAAATTTAAACGTTGGCTCAAGTGCTAATGGCGGAGATGCGGCTGTATCATACTATGATAACGGCAGGGTTTCATTTATCTGCATAGTTATGGGCGCAGTTTCAAACGATCCCAAAAGAACGGATAATCTTGCAGAAAAATACACAAAAGAGCTACTTGATCACGCCTTATATGATAACTCTTTCAAAACAGTAATTAATAAAAAGCAAGCTGTTACATATCTTCCCGTAAAATATTCACTGTCGGATGAAAAGGTTGGTATATATCTCAAAGAGGATCTTAAGGTATATTTGCCCGATGACGTCGTGCCTGAAGAAGACCTTGATATAAATTACTATCTGCTTTCAAACGAGCTATCAGCCCCTTTAAAATCGGGAGATAAGGTTGGAGTGCTTACGGTGTCCAAAAACGGAAAATTCTTGGCTTCTGCCGATCTTGTCGTTAATGAATCAGTTGACCGAAACATATTTTTATTTATAATCTCTTCAGTTAGAGATTTTATTTTAAGCAAATATTTTATACTCATTTTCGTTTCATTTGTAATTTTGATGCTTTCATTTTATTTCTATAAATTGAAATTACTCAATAAAATGTATGGCAAATACGAAAAGAAGAAAACGAGATATATCAATAAATAAAAATAATTCAAAAATAATTCAAAAACCCCTTGATTTTTTTGTTTTTCTATGATATAATGTCAAAGTCGTCAAAAGACGGCGCAATATAGGGGTGTAGCTCAGTTGGTAGAGTACTGGTCTCCAAAACCATGGGTCGTGGGTTCGAGTCCTTCCGCCCCTGCCAAATAAGAAACAGTAGATTGATACAATCGTATCGACCTACTGTTTTCTTTTTATCGTTAAAAGAACGATATTCGTTAAATTACTGGTTTAGCGTCCTGCCCAACTCAATATAATCCAATTTGCATAAGGCGTAGATGCTGATGCGACCGTTGTCGCTAACTTGAATTTTTGCATTTTCAAGAGTTATAGTTCTTACTGAACCGTCCGCCATAGTAATATGCAATTCGTCATAAGACCAATGGTGGGAGATGCGGATGAAAGCGATATTATCCGCAGAAATATTACCTTGGGGAGTTTCAAAGCGCAATGTGGCTCGGTTGATAATACAATGCAAGGACTTTCCCCAAGCGTTGGCATATAGGTAGTCGGCGGGAACGCATTTTTCAAAAAAGTCATTTACACTTGTGCCGAAAGAAGCCTTGCCGTCATTGCTGATATAATCCACAAGGTCTTGATAGCGATCAAACCATACGTTATCCGAAAAAGCGGAAACCGACTCAAGCTCATCATCCTCAAAGAACACAACGGCATTCATCCACGCTTTAAGGGGGATTTGCTTTCGCAAAAGGTATATGGCTCTTCCAAGTTGTTTGAATGGTGATTTCAGGAGCTTTGTATGCATCTCTCCCGTCCACCTGTCCGTTTTTTCTTGCAAAAAGCCATCATCTCGTTCGGTCAGACATCCCTTCCAACGCTTGACTTCTATAGCAAAAAGCTTATTATTATGGAGAACCAGGCAGTCAATTTCTGCATTGCCATCCGGTGTTGAAATGACTACATTTCTTTTAATTTTACACGAAGGAAGCCCTCTGCGGAGTCTATATGTAAATTCATCCTCGCCGTAATTACCGTAACGCTTCGCCTCATTTACATACGGAATGGAGGACTCCCCGGCTCTTACAAAGCCCATTTTGATTTTATGAAAAAATGCTCGTATTCCCACGGTATACCTCCTTAAGTAATTTTCACGCCAATTATAACACATTTTTATGAGTTTTTCAATCGGTTACAGTAAAAAGTAGCTTTAATTGTGCATAGAAATTCGTTTAGGCAGTTCATTGTATCAACGAGTGTGTTATTACACAAAAACAAAAAGGTCGCTTGTTAGCGACCTTTTTGTTTTTGTTGTGTGCAATCCTTGAGCACTTGTGAGCGAGAAAAATATTGCAGAAAAAAGCCAAGTCAAATGACTTGGCTTTTTGATCTTTATTCAATAACTGTTGGTAAGTTCATTATATCACAGCAATTTGAAATTTGCAACATTTTTTAATATTTCAATTCATTCAAAGATATCTCTCCCCCGAATCGGCAAAAATCAAAACTATATTTTTATTTATGTATTCTTGAGTTTTGCACAATTGGTTTACGGCTGATAGAACTGCCCCCGATGAATACCCTACAAAAATCCCGTCAGTTTTTATCAATTCATCCCTCTCCCTTTCCGCATCAAGAGAAGAAACGAGCAAGGCATTATCATAAATTGATTTGTCAAGTATTTTAGGGATAAAACCTGCGCCTATTCCCGCTATATTATCATTTTGAGAAAGTGGAAGAACTCCTCTTATTTCTACATTTTTGAAATAATTGCTCAAGCCCGATGCAGTACCGCCCGATCCAATACCGCAAATTATCATATCGACCTTCCCTCTCAATGATTTTTCAATCTCGGGCGCGGTGCTATAATAATGCGCCCGTAAATTTGAATAGTTATCGAATTGCCTTGTGAAAAACGAATACTTTGTTTTTAGATTTTCAAGCATATTCACACTTCCCGATATTCCATCCTCGGCTTTAGTTAATATCAAATCAGCTCCGTATGATCGTATTAGCTGCTTTCTTTTTTCACTCATATTTTGAGGCATAATTATGGTGCATTTATATCCCTTTAAGGAGGATATAGCTGCAACTGCTATACCCATATTACCAGAACTTGCTTCGATAATTTCCATATTTTTATTCAACAATCCCTCCCGTTCGGCATCACATATTATTCGATATGCAGCTCTATCCTTGATTGAGCCAAACGGATTTAAATATTCAAGTTTAGCATATATATTCGCCTTTATTTTGTTAGCTTTTTCAAATCCATTCAAGCGAACAATAGGTGTGTTCCCAATAAAATCAGTTATCATTGTATCTCCTGAATAAAGCAAAATTTAGATTATTTTTCATTATTTATATGTGATTTTTTCATTGTTTTTGCAGAAAATAATTACAAAACAACGAAAAGAGTTACGATTATGAAAAAAGTTCTTTTTTTATATAAATATACTGTTTTTTTATTAGCTTTATCTGTTTTTATTTTATTCTCAAACATGCCAAAAGAAATAAATACTAATCAAGATTTCGATGACAGGATTCTATACGAAACTGACGATGTAGGTCAAGCTTATATCGAGAATATCTATTTCATTGGAGATTCCACAACGTATCATTTTCACAAGGTGGGCATCAAGATGTCACATATTTTAGTGCCCGATTCCCTCACTCTTAAGCTGGACTCGAGAATTGCCGATATAAACGTGCTCCCACACAATACAAGCATTGCCAATTCACTGAATATGGCAGACGCAAAGCTTGCCATAATAACCCTTGGGGTGAACGGAGCTGATTCCTTTAACGAAAAAGCATTTAAAACGTATTATAAAAAGCTGATTGCGTCCATTCGCGCTACCTCTCCAAATACTGATATTATTTTACAATCAATTTTTCCTGTTGCGGAGTGGTACAGCAACGAGGGACATGGGATAACCAACAAAGGAATTGACAAGCTAAATCTATGGATAAGAGATATTGTTAAAGAGGAACAATTATATTATCTTGATACACAATCGGTTTTAAAAAATCAAAATGGAGCTTTAATAACAGCTTACGAGGTTGGAGACGGAGTTCACCTCAACTCATCGGGGTATCAAGCAATAATCGAATATATACGCACTCATGCGCTTATTAAGGAGTAAAAAATGAAAAAAATATATCTTACACTTTTAATTATAATCGTTTTGATATTTAGCGTTTCTTGTACTGAAAATATTTATTCAAATTCCTTTAACACTTATGAACTATATTCAAGAGCAATACCAAGAGATATTAACAGTAACGTATCGGTGCTCGATAAAGACGTTATTTATGAGATATCCGACTCTGTACCTGTAAATTTAACGGATTATACGGTTATATGCAACAAGGATGCAAAGAATATCAATGAAATTGGAATTTTTAAGTTTAATGACGGTAGATTATACGAATTTGAGGCAATAGTAAAAAAATATGTTGAAGATAAGCAAAATATGTATCGAGCTATGAATTACCTTCCCAATGAAGCAGAAAAGATTGAATTTGCTAAAGTAAAAGTATTTGGAAATTATCTTATTTATTCTTTTTTAGATGAAGAAAACACCAATACTTTTTATTCAAATATTGAAAACTTATTAAAAAATGAAAGCACGGCAAGATAATTGCCGTGCTTTGTTTATTCATTTAATATTTTCTTAAGATATGCTCCTGTAAAGCTACCTATGGTATTTGCTACTTCTTCGGGTGTTCCTTGAGCAACGATTGTGCCGCCGCCGTCACCGCCCTCAGGTCCCAAGTCGATAATATGATCTGCGCTCTTAATTACGTCAAGATTATGCTCAATAACAAGAACAGTATTTCCACCGTCAACGAGTCTTTGCAAAATTGTGAGGAGTTTTGATACGTCCTCAGTGTGCAATCCTGTAGTGGGCTCATCAAGAATATAAATCGTTTTGCCCGTGCTTCTCTTGGCAAGCTCGGTGGCAAGCTTGACTCTTTGTGCCTCACCGCCCGAAAGAGTTGTTGAGGATTGACCGATCTTTATATATCCAAGTCCAACGTCATAAAGGGTTTCAAGCTTTTTGCGAATTTTAGGCAAACCGTCAAAGAATTCAAGTCCTTCCTCAATGGTCATATCAAGGACGTCTGCAATATTCTTGCCTTTGAATTTAACGTCGAGCGTATCACGGTTATATCTCTTGCCCTTGCAAACGTCACAGGTAACGTAAACGTCGGGCAAGAAATGCATTTCTATACACTTAACTCCGTCACCCTCGCACGCCTCACATCTTCCTCCTTTGACGTTAAAGGAAAATCTTCCCGAGGAATATCCTCTTGATTTCGCATCAGTCGTTTGGGCAAAAAGATTCCTTATATCGGTAAACAGTCCCGTGTACGTTGCGGGATTAGAACGTGGGGTTCTGCCAATGGGGCTTTGATCAATACAAATAACCTTATCAAGATTTTCATAACCCGTTATTTTATCGTGCTTACCCGGCACCTGATAAAATGCGTGATTGAGCTTTGTAGCAAGCTTCGGATAAAGAATACCGTTCACTAACGAAGATTTACCCGATCCGGACACGCCGCTAACAACTGTAAGGACGCCAAGAGGGATCTTAACGTCAATATTTTTAAGGTTATGTTCCCTTGCGCCCAATATTTCGAGATAGCTTCCGTTTCCGTTTCTTCTCTTTTCAGGCACGGGAATTTTCTTGCGCTTTGCAAGATATGCGCCCGTGATGGATTTGGGGGCATTCATCACCTCTTCAGGAGTGCCTGCCGCCACTACTTCTCCACCGTGTATTCCTGCTCCGGGACCAATATCGATAATATAATCGGATTCAAGCATAGTTTCTTCATCATGCTCAACGACGATAACCGTATTTCCCATATCACGAAGCTTTTTAAGAGTTGCGATAAGCTTAGAATTATCACGCTGATGCAAGCCGATGCTTGGCTCGTCGAGGATATAAAGCACACCGACAAGTGATGAGCCGATCTGTGTGGCAAGGCGAATTCTTTGCGCTTCGCCACCTGACAGCGAGCCCGCTTTTCTTGAAAGCGTGAGATAATCAAGTCCAACGCTTGACAAAAATCCGAGTCTTGCTCTTATTTCCTTTAATATCTCCTTTGCTATCGCTTCCTCGGTAGGAGTTAGTGACAGATTGTTGACGAAATCCAACTCATTTTTTATAGGCAAATCACAAAGTTTATCAATGGGCAATTCTCCGACGGTTACGGCAAGCACGGCGGGAGAAAGTCGTCTACCAAGACATTCGGGACAGGGAGAGTCTTCAACAAATTCGTCATAGTAATCGTTATTATTCTGCATATTCATTCTCTGCTGAATAATTTGAATCACACCGTCAAATTTTGCCCTTTGCTTATGCGCCTCTCCGCCAAAATATCTAACTATATCATAGGTCTCAGCTCCCGATCCGTATAGCAAAACATTCATTGCATCGTCCGAAAACTTATCGAGAGGAGTATCAAGATCAAAGCCAAATTTTTCGCCGACAGCTATAAAGAGAGGTCCGTTCCAGCTTTCCTCTTCAAGCGACTTGAAGCCGTTTACCGCTATTGCTCCCTCGTGCAAGGAGAGGGATTTATCGGGAATGATCTTATCAATGGAAAGCTTTCTTAATGTTCCAAGACCAAAGCATTTTGGACATGCCCCAGTAGGATTGTTGAACGAGAACATTCTCGGCTCCAGATCACCAATGGAAAAGCCATGCTCCTCGCAGGCGTATGACTGAGAAAATGAAATCTCCTCAACCTCATCCCCATCACGCGGAACGGTGCTTATAAGCAAGTATCCGTCGGAGGCAGAAAGCGCACTTTCCACCGAATCAGACAAACGCGAGCGTATGTCTGCGCGCATAATCAATCGGTCAACAACGATCTCTATATCGTGCTTTTTGTTTTTATCAAGCACGATTTCTTCACTAAGATCGTACATATTCCCGTCCACTCTCACGCGAACGTAACCGCTTTTCTTGGCATCAGCAAAAATTTTTTCGTGCCTTCCCTTTTGTCCTTTGACAACGGGTGCTAATACCATAAAACGTGTGCCCTCATCCATCATCATAATTCTATCTATGATTTGGTCAATAGTTTGGCGTCTAATCTCTTTTCCGCACTCGGGACAATGAGGAATACCAATTCTTGCATAGAGCAATCGAAGGTAATCATATATTTCCGTTACCGTTCCAACTGTAGAACGGGGATTTTTTGACGTGGTTTTCTGGTCTATTGAAATAGCGGGAGAAAGTCCCTCAATAGAATCCATATCGGGCTTGTCCATCTGTCCCAAAAACATTCTCGCGTATGAGGAGAGGGACTCAACAAACTGTCTATGGCCCTCGGCATATATGGTATCAAACGCGAGTGAGGTCTTACCCGAACCCGAAAGTCCCGTTAAAATAACGAGCTTATCACGAGGGATAAATACATCAATATTTTTGAGATTGTTAACTCTTGCGCCCTTTACAATTATATTTTTTACCATTTTATTTCCTTTTTTATTTTCTTAATTCTGCAATTTTATCACGAAGGAATGCCGCCTTTTCAAATTCAAGGTGACGGGCAGCTTCGCGCATCTCCTTAGTAAGTCGCTCGATAAGCTCATCCTTTTCCTTCTTGGACATTTTTGCATTATTCTTCTTTTTCTTGCCCGACTTATCATCATCTCGCATACCGAGATCAATGAGATCACGAACTCCCTTTACAATGGTTTTGGGCGTGATGCCGTTCAGTTCATTATATTCACTCTGTATCTTGCGGCGACGGTTAGTTTCACTGATCGCACGCTCCATTGAGCCGGTAATCTTATCTGCATACATTATTACCTTACCTTCCGCATTTCTTGCAGCTCTGCCTATGGTCTGTATCAACGAAGTCTCAGCTCTCAAAAAGCCCTCTTTATCGGCATCCAAAATTGCCACAAGGGATACTTCGGGAATATCAAGTCCTTCTCTTAAAAGGTTGATTCCCACAAGAACATCAAATTTGCCAAGTCGGAGATCGCGAATTATCTCCATTCTCTCCATGGTATCAACGTTAAAGTGAATATATCTGACCTTTATTCCGTTATTTTTAAGATACTCGGTCAAGTCCTCTGCCATCTGCTTGGTAAGAGTTGTAACGAGCACGCGCTCATTCTTATCAACTCTCATCTTTATTTCACCCATAAGATCATCAATCTGACCTTCAATGGGACGAACGATTATTTCGGGATCAACAAGTCCTGTCGGTCTAATGATCTGCTCAACTATTTGTGTTGAATGCTCCTTCTCATAATCGGCAGGTGTTGCACTTACGAATATTGCTTGATTTATCCTATCCTCAAATTCATCGAATTTTAAAGGTCGGTTATCGTAAGCTGACGGTAAACGGAATCCAAAATCTATAAGATTCTTTTTTCTTGCTGTGTCACCGCCGCTCATACCTCTTACCTGAGGTATGGATACGTGTGACTCGTCAACTATCAACAAATAATCGTCGGGGAGATAGTCAAGCAAGGTATATGGTGTACTGCCCTCGGGTCTACCCGAAAGGACTCTTGAATAGTTCTCAACGCCCGAGCAGAATCCCACCTCGCGAAGCATCTCCATATCGTATTTGACGCGCTCGCTTATTCTCTGCGCCTCAATAAATTTATTCTGAGATTGAAAATACTCAACTCGCTCCTGCATTTCCTGCATGATTTCGCTAATGGCAGCATCTCTCTTTTCATCCGATACTGCATAGTGCGTTGCAGGATAAATGGGAACGTAGGACAAAACTCTCAAAATTTCGCCCGTTATAGTATTTATTTCGGATATTCGATCAATTTCATCTCCGAAAAATTCAACTCTTATTGCCTTATCTCCGCTCGATGCAGGAAAGATCTCAACGGTATCTCCGCGGACTCTAAAATTATCTCTTACAAAATTGATGTCATTTCTATCGTAGCTGATGGATATCAAGCGTCTTACAAGCTTATCCCTCGACATCTCCATTCCGGGACGAAGATCAATAACAAGATTTTTGTATTCCTCGGGATCACCCAAGGAATATATACAAGAAACCGATGCAACGATAATAACGTCGCGCCTTTCAAACAATGAAGATGTGGCACTGTGACGAAGCATATCAATCTCATCGTTTATCATAGCATCCTTTTCGATATAAATATCTTTTCCTGGAATATATGCTTCGGGCTGATAATAATCGTAGTAGGACACGAAATATTCTACCGCATTCTCAGGAAAAAATTCACGAAATTCCGAGCAAAGCTGCGCGGCAAGGGTTTTATTATGTGCCAAAACAAGTGTGGGTCTATTCACGTTGGCAATAACGTTTGCCATTGTAAAGGTCTTGCCCGATCCCGTAACGCCGAGCAGGGTTTGCATTTTATCACCGCGAAGAACTCCTTCTGTAAGCGCATCTATCGCTTGCGGCTGATCTCCCGTGGGACTGAATGATGATACAAGCTTAAATTTATTCATGCGGCGCCTCCCATTTTTCTAAATATGTAGGCATTGGTTGCATTTCTGCAAATATCATATCCTTAATTCTTGCAAAATACTCTCTAAAGCTATAGATTGGTTGTTTTCCGTAATTGCGGATAGCACTGTCCAAGCCGTATGCTTCAAGTCCCAATTTTTTTGCAAGATATATTGCGCGATAGAGATGATATTTCTGAGTAACTATTAAAACTCTTTTATATCCGTAAACGTTTTTAGCTCGCCACAGACTTTCATATGTGGAAAGGCCGTAGCCGTCACTGATTATGGCTGATTTATCCGCGCCCATTTCACAAAGCACGCGCTCCATAGTCACAGTTTCCGTATAATCATTATTTTCACTGTCCCCAGTAACAAACAAAACGTGGGACTTGCCCGACTCATACGCTTGATATGCCACTGCAAGTCTATCGTAGAGCATATCAGTTGGCGAGCCGTCCTTTTTCACTCCTGCACCGAGTATAAGGATACAGTCAAAATCGTCAGAAATCTTTATCATCTCATCGGGTGAACAAACGTTATCGTTGGTTTGAGAGACGATGATTAAATTAAGTGTCAAAACAAAGAGAAAAGCAAGCGCAACAAAGCCCGATGCAAAAGCAAGTATCTTAAGCACCGTTTTTTTATTATTTTTGAAAAATACTATGATTTTATCCAAAATATTGCGCATATTTTCTCCTTTGAAATATTAATAAAATGTAGCAAGCTCGGGGTTGGGCTTAACTGCAAAGGCAGTGCTTTCTGCATAAAGAACGGGACCCTGCCTGTTGTACATGGGATGATATTCTATCTTTATTTTTGCAGTGAGCAATATCCAATCCCCCGTATTGAGTGAAACGTCCTTTTTAAAATTGCAAGCAAGACCTGCAAATGTAATATCGTCTGCACAACAGGTCATAACGTGTCTGCCGATAATGATGGCTTTTGAGCCAAGTTGTGTATCGCGTGCAACAAGTCCCTTGAATTTTACGGTTTTACCGTTATATTTTGCAAGGTCCTCACCCATATCTCTATACCAAATCGCAAAATCCTTGTCATCAAGCTCGATCACGGGTGCATCAACGTCAAAAGGAAGCTCATCCTCAATATCGTCATATTCTATTCTGCCGTCGGGGAAATCGTAAACGATTTCTGCACGGGGATTTACGCCCCTTACTATCTTATGAATATTCTCCCTATTTGCATCAGCCGTTGCTCTATTGAGAACAACCATTTCGCACATAGAAAGCTTATCGAACATAAGTGAGCGCATATTGGCATTGTAAAGCTCAAATGTTGAGCAATCAGCCGTCATTACTATTTGGAATACGTCCCAGCTTTCGGGCATGCTCATAAAGAGAGTTTCGAGCTGCCACATTCCGTTATATTCAACGATAATTCTATCTATAAGATGCTTGTTGGTTATTGCATCGAGCTTATCGGGAGTGAGGTCACTCTCGTCCTCTATGGACTCAAAATAAACGTTTTTGCCCCAAAAGCGAGTGGGATCGTATTCATCAATGCCCTCCTCACAGCAGATAAGCATTGTTTTTTCACCCGAATTAAATCTCTGATCCTCCAATGATTCTTGGATCATATGGGTTTTTCCGCCCTCTAAAAAGCCGACGAAAATATATACTGGAATTTGATTTTTCATCAATTTCACCTCAAATGTTAAATAATTCTTTTATTTTGTCACTGTGAATATGTGAGCCGATAACGCAGAGCTTGCCTATAATTTCGGCATTTCCGCGTCGCACGTCGATAACTCCGGGAATGTAATCAAAGTATATCCATTCTCCGTCATTTGCATCGACAATTCCCTTTGCTCTCAATACGATGCCGTATTCTTCCTCGTTTTCGAGTGCAGTGAGAATGTTTTTTATATCGTTTTCGCTGAATTTCTTTGCAGTTTCAACGCCCCATGATTCAAATATCTCATCTGCATGGTGGTGATGGTGATGATGCTCGTGATCGTGGTCGTGACATCCGCAGTCGCAATGCTCATCGTGATCGTGATGATGATGTTCGTGGTGATGCTCGTGATCGTGGTCGTGGCATCCGCAATCACAGTGTTCATCGTGATCGTGATGATGATGTTCGTGGTGATGCTCGTGATCGTGATCGTGACATCCGCAGTCACAATGCTCATCGTGATCGTGATGATGGTGTTCGTGGTGGTGATGATGCTCGTGCTTCATCTTTTCAAGCTCCTTTGCAAGTGAATTGCTATTTTCAATAGCATCAAGTATCTGCTTGCCGTCAAGCTTGTCCCAATCGGTTGTGATTATCGTGGCGGATGCATTATTTTCTCTGAGCAAGGCAACGCACTCCGCGACCTTATGCTCACTCGCTGTTGCAGTGTGACTGAGCACGATGCATTTTGCCTCTTTTATCTGGTCGCCGAAAAACTCACCGAAGTTTTTCATATACATCTTGCATTTATTGACGTCTGCAACGGTTGTAAGTCCGTTAAGAATGACGTGCTCATTGAGAACGCTCTCGGTTGCCTTAACAACGTCGGAAAGCTTGCCAACACCCGATGGCTCGATGATGATTCTGTCGGGATGATAGGTAGCGATTGCTTCTGCAAGTGCCTTTGAAAAGTCACCTACAAGTGAGCAGCAGATGCAACCCGAATTCATCTCGGTGATATTGATGCCCGACTCCTTTAAAAATCCGCCGTCAATGCCGATTTGACCGAATTCATTTTCTATGAGCATGAGCTTTTCGCCCTTATATGCCTCGGAAATCATTTTCTTAATAAGAGTGGTCTTTCCTGCTCCCAAAAATCCCGAATATATATCAATTTTCATTTGTCATACTCCTTTAAATAAAATATTACACCAATTTATATTTTACCTCAAATAATTATTAATGTCAACACAAGAGGATAAAAAATATTGACTTTATTTTATATATATGTTAATATAATATTATCACTTGGAATGGAGATATTTATGAAGCACGTTGATATATATACTGACGGCGCGTGCCGCGGAAATCCCGGCAAGGGCGGTTGGGGCGCAATTTTGGTTTACGGAAAGACCGAAAAAGAGCTTTCGGGCGGTGAGCGTTCTACCACTAACAACAGAATGGAGCTTACTGCGGCAATAAAAGCCCTCTCTGCGCTAAAGGAAAAGTGTGAGATAACACTTTATTCCGACTCAAAATATATGATAGATGCTATCGAAAAGGGCTGGGCTAAGTCGTGGAAGGCGAAGGGTTGGAAAAAGGCAGACAAATCCCCTGCCCTCAATCCCGACCTTTGGGAAAAGCTCTTAAAGCTTGTTGAGCTTCATGATATAACCTTTGTATGGGTAAAGGGTCACGCGGGACACGAATACAACGAACGTTGCGACAAGCTCGCAACCGATTTTGCGGATTCATTTGTGGATTAAACTCGGAAAAGTTAAATTTATAAGAATATATAGAAAAGAGCCTGCAGGAAAATCCTGCAGGCATAATTTTAATCAACTATTCTATTGATCTTAAATCTTACGATCTTCTTTGAGGTATTCTTTTCAAATTCCTCGTTTCTGATCTTTACTATCTGCACCTTTTTATAGGGTGCGGCTTTTTTATTGATCTCGTTTACGTTTTCCTTGAAGTACTTTTGAGCATCTTCAATTCCGTGCAATTTGAGAGCATCAAAGTCGGGATAAATTTCAGCAACGATACAATCCTTGCTTGAGCCGTCAGCATTAAGTCCCCCGTAAACAACAACCTCATTTACACCGTAGATGCGGGAAATTTCGGTTTCTATTTCTTCGGGGTAAACGTTTTTACCGTTGGAGAGGATGATGAGATTCTTAAGACGGCCTGTGATATATATCCAGCCCTCTTCGTCGAGCTTGCCGTAGTCGCCCGTTTTGAAGAAACCCTCTTCATCAAATGCCGCTGCGGTTGCTTCGGGGTTATTATAATAGCCCATCATAACGTTGGGACCCTTAACGCAGATCTCTCCCTCGCCGTTTTCGTCGGGATCGGCAATCTTAACCTGCTCGCCGATGATCGGCACACCAACGCTTCCCTTTTTTCTGTTTTCATTTCTATTACAGGAGATGAGGGGCGCGCACTCGGTAATGCCGTAGCCGTTAAGAATTGTAATACCAATTCCCTCAAAGGTATCAATAATATCCTGATTAAGAGCAGCACCGCCGCAGATGATCATTTCAAGCTTACCGCCAAATGCGCTCGTTACGCTTGCAAAGAGCTTTTTACGAAGGTCAAGTCCGACCTTTCTCATTCCGTTACTTGCCTTGATCATATTGCGAAGGAGCTTATCCTTACCCTGCTTTTCCGCAGTTGCCCAAATTCTCTTATAGAAGGTTTCTACAAAGAGGGGCACGAGAATAAGGTGGGTGGGTTGCTCATCCTTGAGCTCGTTGAGTATATACTTAAGTCCGCCCGAGATATAAACCTCTGCGCCTTGAGCATAGTGTCCAACAAAGTTTACTGTTGAACCAAAGGTATGGTGAGGGGGCAAAACACAAAGTGTTTTGGGAGTGATCTGGAAGTTATACATACCTTGAGTCATATCGGATACGATATTTGTCTGTGTAAGCATAACGCCCTTACCCTTGCCCGTTGTACCCGACGTGAACACTATACTTGCAAGCTTATTGGGATCAAGATCATAATCAAAATAAGAATTATCTCCTGCATTAACAAGCTTTCTGCCGTTATAGATAATATCCTCAAGCATCATAACGCTATCAAGGTCGGTTTCCTTGCTCATACAAATAAATACGGGCTTTTTAGACATATCGTCGCGAATCTTTTCGATTTTGGAGTCGATAACTGAGCTATATATAACGAAATCACATTCGGCACTTTCAATAATGCTTCTAATATCGTCTGCGGGAAGCTCCTTATCGATAGGAACTGTTACGGCACCAATGGACATACAAGCATAATAAGAGGTTACCCAGTTATACGATGCTTCACCAACAATTGCAATATGCTTTTCTCTAACTCCCGCAGAAACAAGACCTGTACCCATAGCAACTATGTATTCTCTTGTTTCAGCAAAGGTTTTTCTTGTCACCTCTTTTTTGTGGGGGTTCTCTTTAAATGAATAAGCAATTTTGTTGGGATATTTTGCCGCAACGTTTTCAGTCATTATACGAAAATCTTCAAAAACTGTAGTTTCGTATAAGGGATAATTTTTTGTTCTTGTTTTCATTGTAATTGCCTTTCTATTTGGATACTAAAAGTGAATCTTGTTTTCAATATAAGACTTAAGTTCGGATATGGGAAGTCTTACCTGCTCCATAGTATCTCTGTCACGAATAGTTACACAGCCGTCCTCTTCGGACTCAAAGTCATAGGTAATGCAAAGAGGTGTACCGATCTCGTCCTGACGTCTGTATCTCTTACCGATAGAGCCAGTTTCGTCAAAGTCAACGCTAAAGTATTTTGCAAGCTCGCAATATACCTCGTCCGCCTTTTCGGAGAGCTTTTTGGAAAGAGGAAGAACTGCCGCCTTAATGGGCGCAAGTGCAGGATGAAGATGAAGAACTGTTCTTACATCGTTCTTTTCAGCATCAATTACCTCTTCGTCGTAAGCATCGCAAAGAACTGCGAGAACGCTTCTCTCAACACCGAGAGAGGGTTCAATAACGTAAGGTGTATATCTTTCGTTTGTTTCGGGATCGAAATAGGTAAGATCCTTCTTGGATTCGTTCTGATGCTGAGTGAGGTCATAGTCGGTTCTATCGGCAACGCCCCAAAGCTCGCCCCAACCGAATGGGAACAAAAATTCAAAGTCAGTTGTTGCCTTTGAGTAGAAGCAAAGCTCCTCGGGATCGTGGTCACGAAGGCGGAGATTTTCATCCTTAAGTCCGATATCGAGAAGCCACTGATGGCAGAAGTTTCTCCAATATGCAAACCATTCAAGGTCAGTGCCGGGCTTGCAGAAGAATTCAAGCTCCATCTGTTCAAATTCTCTTACGCGGAAAATAAAGTTACCGGGAGTGATCTCGTTTCTGAAGGACTTACCGATCTGACCAATACCGAAGGGTAATTTTTTACGTGTTGTTCTCTGCACGTTTACAAAGTTTGTAAAGATACCCTGTGCGGTTTCGGGACGAAGATATACCGTATTCTTGGAGTCCTCGGTTACGCCCTGGAAGGTTTTGAACATAAGGTTGAACTGACGGATGTCTGTGAAATTGTGCTTTTTACAGGTGGGACAAGGAATGTTGTGCTCTTCAACGAAATCCTTAAGCTCTGTCTGTGAAAAAGCGTCGATGGGCTTTTCAAGAGTATAGCCGGTTTCCTCGCACCAATCCTCAATGAGCTTATCTGCGCGGAATCTCTCGTGGCACTCGCGGCAGTCCATCATAGGATCGGAAAATCCTGCAAGGTGTCCTGAAGCTACCCAAGTTTGGGGGTTCATAAGGATGGCTGCGTCAAGTCCTACGTTGTACTTGTTCTCTTGAACAAATTTTTTCCACCAAGCGCGCTTGATGTTGTTCTTGAGTTCAACGCCGAGGGGGCCGTAGTCCCAAGTGTTTGCAAGACCGCCGTAAATCTCGGAGCCGGGGAAAATAAATCCGCGGTTTTTGCATAAAGCAACGATTTTGTCCATGGTTTTTTCTGTGTTGTTCATAATTTTTGCCTTTCCTCCTTATAGCTGGTTTGCTATAAAAGATATAAAAAATTTATTTAAAAATATTTTTGTTCTTTGTGTAATCGGGAACGAAATATTGATTTGAAGATCCCGTTTTTGTTTCACCCTCAAGAGCTACCGAGTGCTTGGCAAACTGCGAAAAGCTTGAAAACAAGCTACAGTATGCATATATCTCTTCGTCAGTAAGATCAGTATTCACTCGGTATTTTGATGCAGACTTAACTATTGAGTCTGCCATTTTATTTATATTTGAAGCGTTGCCGTGCTTTGAGAGAAAGCTCTGAATAAATGCCTCTGCTATATGGGACATAGAAACCTTGCTTCTATCGTAGCTCTTATACGTGAACATTGCTTTGGCAAGCTCTCCGTTCATATTGGCATTTCCCGAATTTTCGTTGCCGTTATACGTAAACGGATATCGGATAAGATATTCGAATTTACCAAGGGAATCAACAAGCTCCGCCATAGCGTCAACCGTGAAAAATATGTAGCGATTCACAACGGCACCTGTAAGATTTTCCAATGAGCGTATAAGCTCACTCGGTCTGGCAATGCTATAAAATTCCTGCAATATTCTGCCGTCCTGCAGCATCGTATTATCGGGAACGGGTAAAAAGCTTAATGAATTGTTTTTGGGGTCGCAGTGAATGAAGGTCAAAGAAATTATGTCATTGCCATCCGTCAAACCGACGAGGATATTTGAGCTTCTTTGAGTGGGATCCACTGCTATTCTATCAAAATAAAGACCTCCTAAAATGATCGCCGCTATGATGGCAAATGCAATCAAGGATATAAAAAACGATTTATAAAGCACGTCCGACTTTACCTTCATCGGCGACCTCCCCTCTGCAATTAATCGTGGAGTCTTTCTCCAAGAATATTGCGGTATTTTTGATAAAATTCTTCAAAGTAGCCCTTATCAAGCGCTTCTCTGATCTTTTCCGTAAGCTCGTTATAAAAATAGAGGTTGTGAATAACCGCAAGGCGCATACCGAGAGCTTCTTTTGCCTTTATGAGATGGCGAATATATGCTCTGCTATAGTTTCTGCATGCGGGACATCCGCATCCCTCGTCAAAGGGGCGAGGATCCTTTGCATATTGCTCGTTCATAACGTTCATTCTTCCATGCCACGTGAAAAGATTTCCGTGACGGGCATTTCTTGATGGCATAACGCAGTCGAAGAAATCAACTCCGCGATGCACTGCCTCAAGAATATTGCAGGGTGTACCAACACCCATAAGGTATCTCGGCTTATCGATGGGCATATAGGGCTCAACAACCTCTATTATTCTATACATATCCTCAGTAGACTCACCAACTGCAAGTCCTCCGATTGCATATCCGTCAAGGTCAAGCTCGGCAATCTCTTGCATATGCTTGATTCTGAGATCGTCATAGGTGCTTCCCTGATTGATTCCGAAAAGCATTTGATTTTTGTTTATAGTGTCGGGCAAGGAGTTAAGACGCTGCATCTCTGCCTTACATCTGACAAGCCAACGTGTTGTTCTATCACAGGATTGCTGAACGTATTTATATTCCGCGGGGTTTTCAATGCACTCGTCAAAAGCCATAGCTATTGTGGACGCGAGATTAGACTGTATCTGCATACTTTCCTCGGGTCCCATAAATATTCTCTTGCCATCAATATGGGAGGCGAAATGCACGCCCTCCTCGGTTATCTTTCTAAGTGACGCAAGTGAGAACACCTGAAATCCTCCGCTATCGGTAAGCACGGGCTTATCCCAGTTGAAGAATTTATGTATTCCGCCCATTTCTTTGATGAGCTTATCCCCCGGTCTTACGTGGAGATGGTATGTATTGGAAAGCTCTACCTGACATTTAAGCTCTCTTAAATCCATTGTGGAAACTCCGCCCTTAATAGCGGCGCAGGTTCCAACGTTCATAAAGACGGGAGTCTGTATATCACCGTGGACAGTATGCAAAACTCCGCGTCTTGCCCTGCCCTCGGTTTTTAAAAGTTCAAAATTTTTACTCATTATTTATCCTTTCACATTTCAAAATCACGTGCGCTCAAACTGATGGTCAAGATTGCGCTTTGAAAGCTCCATAGCAACGGGCCTGCCGTGAGGGCAGAACGTTATATCGGGTATCTTCATAAGCTGATCAACTATCCATTCGGTGTGCGCCTCAACATACTCTCTGCCCGCTTTGATAGCCGCCTTGCAGGATGCTTGGTAGAGCGCCTTTTCAAAGAGTATGTCACGGGTGAGCTTGGCATTTCCCTGACCGTCTTTGATACGATTGATCATTGTAGAAATAGTATCTTGCACGTCACAAGCTGCAAGCTCTGTGGGAATGGACGAAATCAAAACGCTGTATTTTCTGGCTTGTATTTTAAATCCAAGTCGTTCAAATTCGTTCAAATAGTCGTTCACAACGGCAATTTCCGCCGAGGTGAGCATTATTTCTATTGGTGCAATAAGTATCTGTGACGAGGGCTCCTTTGCCTTCATCATTTCCTTATTCTTTTCAAAAATTATTCTCTCGTGCGCCGCGTGCTTATCAATAATAAGCATCTTATCCTCCTTCTCAACGATGAGATAGGAATTAAACACCTCGCCAACTATTCTATATTGAATTATAGCGGGAGCTTCATTAGTTGGAGCACTGATTTCTTCCTCGGGAACAATCTCCTCATATTCATCGTCAAACGGATCATCCGGATTTGGCGGTTGAGGTACGTGGAAATTATCCATATGATTCAGGTATAAATCTATAACCTTTTTGATTGGAAGCTTTTTAAGCTCCTCCTCAGAATAAGACTGAAATTCGTTTTCAAGGGCAATTTGCTCTGCAGTGGGCTGCTTGTGGTTATCAATGATCTCGGCAACGGTCTCTGCAATCGACTCGGACTGCTTTATATCCTCTGTCTTTTTTTCTGCAGAAGAATCGCTGATCTTTATCTGCTCGGGCTTGTCCTCTTTTTTAGAATCTACTATAGGTGTGAATGCAGCGGAAACAGGTCTTGACTCTGCTATAGTTCTGTATTGCTCGGCTGATATTCTTTCAAAAACATCTTTTTTGGCACTGCCGATCTGTATCTCCGGGCGAGTGGTATTCTCCTCAAGAGCAGTTCTTACAGTGTGATATATCGCCTCAAACACGGGCTTTTCATTTGCGAATTTAACCTCAAGCTTTGTGGGGTGAACGTTAATATCAACAGTTGATGGATTGATGGTAAGATTCAAAACGCAACAAGGAAACTTTTCAGGAGCAATATATGAGGTATATGCTTGCTCAATGGCTGCCATTGCGAGCTTACTCTTGATAAAACGGTTATTTATAAAGAAATTTTGGTAGTTTCTATTAGACTTTACTGTATCCGAGCGTCCGATATAGCCCTGAATGCGAATATCATTGATCTCACTATCAACATATATCATAGCATTTTGCATCTGCTTACCCATAACTATGTAGATAACAGTTTCGAGCTTTCCGTCACCGGGAGTTTCGAGCTTTACAGCTCCGTCGGATATGAATCTAAAGGAAATTTCGGGGTGTGAAAGTGCAATTTTTTCAATGATCGTAGCAATTGCGCTACCCTCGGTAGCATCGCGCTTCAAAAATTTTCTTCTTGCGGGAATATTCGCAAAAAGGTTTTCAACGATCACGCTTGTTCCGTTTCTCGTTGCTTGCTCGCTATATTCGGTTATTTCGCCGCCGTGAGCTTCGATCATTGCGCCATAATCGGAATCCGCAGTTTTGGATATAATACGAAGATCGGAAACCGAGGCGATTGCCGCGAGTGCCTCTCCTCTGAAGCCAAGCGTCAATATCTTCATCAAATCATCGGATGTTTTGATCTTACTTGTAGCGTGTCGCTTGATAGCTATGGGAAGATCCTCTGCCTCTATTCCGCATCCGTTATCCGATACGCGCATATAGGTAGTACCGCCGTTTTTGATTTCAACGGTGATCTGCTTTGCACCCGAATCTATTGAATTTTCAAGCAATTCCTTTATAACTGACGAGGGTCTGTCAACGACCTCGCCTGCAGCTATAAGATTGGCAACTGCAAAGGAAAGAACGTTTATTTTTCCCATAACTTCTCCTTTCTTTATTTGAGTCTATTGTTAAGCTCAAACAAAAGATTCATCGCCTCAACGGGCGTCATTGAATTAATGTCTATTTTCTTTATATCCTCAATTACCGATTTTTCGGTTATATCCTCAAAGGTAATAAGAGTTTCTATTTCTTCGGCAACGTTTGAATTGGACGTTGTTAAAGAGCGCGAGGTCTTTTCAACGGTGGCAAGTATTTCCTTGGCGCGTTTAATAACATCCTTTGGAAGACCTGCAAGCTTGGCAACCTCAATTCCGTAGCTATCATCGGTGGAGCCACGAATTATTTTTCTTAAGAAAATAATATCGTCTCCGCGCTTTTTAGCGGCAATATTATAGTTTACTATTCCCTCAAACTCGTCCTCCATTGAGGTTAGCTCGTGGTAGTGAGTCGCAAAAAGAGTTTTTGCACCGATTTTTTTGCTGTTTGTGTACTCGATAATCGCGCGTGCTATACTCATTCCGTCAAAGGTGGATGTGCCGCGTCCGACCTCGTCATATATGATAAGACTCTTTTGTGTTGCATTCCTTAAGATATATGCGACCTCGTTCATCTCAAGCATAAAGGTTGATTGTCCCGATGCAAGATCGTCCGATGCACCAACTCTTGTGAACACCTTATCAACGATGCCGATTCTCACGTCGCTCGCGGGCACGAATGATCCTATTTGCGCCATAAGAACGATGAGCGCTACCTGACGCATATACGTGGATTTGCCCGCCATATTAGGTCCTGTAATAAGCATAAGACGGTTAGCAGAAGTGTCAAGATATACGTCATTGGGAACGAAATAACTGTCCTTCACAAACTGCTCAACAACAGGGTGACGACCGTCCTTGATATCAATAACGTTGCTATCGTCTATCTCGGGCTTGATATAGTTATTCTTTGCCGCAACGGTTGCAAGACCGTTATAAACGTCGAGCGTTGCAACAAGGTTGGCTGTTTTTCTGATTCTCTCGCTTTCATCTGCGACTCTTTGGCGTATCTCCTGGAAGAGATTATATTCGAGCGTGCAGACCTTATCAGCTGCACCGAGAATGGTTGCCTCAACGTCCTTCAGTTCCTGAGTGATATATCTTTCACAGTTTGAAAGCGTTTGCTTTCTTATGTAGCTTTCGGGAACCATATCTATGAGGGACTTTGTCACCTCAATATAGTAACCGAAAACCTTATTATAGTTGATTTTAAGGGTTTTGATGCCCGTTGCTTCTCTTTCCTTCTGAGTTATGCTTTCGATCCACAAATGACCGTCAGTCATAACCGAGCGAAGATGATCTATCTCGGCACTGTAGCCCTCAAGAATTATGCCACCGTCACGAACCGAGAACGGAGCATCCTCTTTAATTGATTTTTGGATAAGGTTATATACGTCGGAAAGCGTGTCAAAGCTTTCATAAACCTTTTTAAGCTCATCGCACTTACAATCTGCTATGAGTGATTTGATTTCGGGGAATACTGATATAGTATTGCATACCGCTCTCAAATCCTTGCCGTTTGCTGTGCCGTATATTATCTTTGTGAGCAATCTTTCAAGGTCAAGAACTCCCGAAAGAAGCTCGTCAAGCTCCTTGCGCTTGATAAAATCGTGATAGAGCTCCTCGACCGCATCCTGTCTTTTCAAAATAAGAGAAGATTTGAGCAAGGGATGCTCAACCCACTGGCGAAGAAGTCTTGCGCCGGGTGCTGTTTTGGTCTTATCGAGAACCCACAAAAGTGAGCCCCTCTTTTCCTTGGTTCTCATGGTTTCGCAAAGCTCAAGATTGCGCCTTGAGTTCACGTCGATTTCCATGAACTGACCTGTTGTATATATCTTCAAGTCAGTGATATTTGAATTGTCGGTCTTTTGCATCTCGCAAATATAATTTACAAGAGCACCAATGGAGCAGATAACCGCTTTTCTTCCCTCCCACGCGCTTCTCTCACTCTCAAACAAGGAGCGAACGCAGTCAAAAGAGGTATTGTAATCAAATCTGAATGCCTGTCCGTCAGAGATGAGGGAGGATACTCTCTCCTTAATAAACTGTCCTTTATCGCTAAGCGAATCAAGTGTGGAGTTTATAATTATCTCGCTTGGACGGTAGGTGGAAAGCTCCGTATTAAGCTTTGAAAGCATTTCCTTGCCGTTAAAGGAGGTGGCAAATGCCTGTCCTGTAGAAACGTCGGCAAAGCAGACACCTATTTCTTCCACGTCGAAATAAACCGCGCAAAGGTAGTTGTTCTGATTCTCCTTTAATAGTCCCGGCTCAATGATAGTCGCGGGAGTAACCACTCTCGTAACGTCACGTCGCACAAGACCTTTGGCAAGTGATGGGTCTTCAAGCTGCTCACAAATAGCAACTTTATATCCCTTTTCTATAAGACGACCTATATAGCCCTCTGCACTGTGAAAAGGCACACCGCACATGGGAGCACGCTCCTCCTCACCGCAATCTCTGCCCGTAAGTGTAAGCTCAAGCTCACGGGATGCTAGGATTGCATCGTCAAAGAACATCTCATAGAAATCACCCAAGCGATAGAACAAAAGGTAATCCTTATATTTATTTTTTATCTCGAAATACTGTTCCATCATTGGAGTCATACAGTAACTCTCCTTATCAACAAAAAGAATTTTTTAGTGGCACTGTGAATGGCAGGTTGCACAGTTGTGTGTACATGCCGTTTTGGGATCTTCTCCTGTAATTGCACAGGTAATTGTGTTATTTACCTCATTCATAAGCTCGTTTACCTCAAGCTGGAGCTGATTAAGGCGCAAAAATGAGGGATTGGTAACTACCTCATGATAAAGCTCATTAATTCTCTCATTGATAGCATCAATAGTGTAGCTATCCTTCTCTTCCTTCATCATTTCAGACTGAAGTGCCTGCTGCTGAACGTCATATTCCTCAAGCGCCTTTTTTAATTCAGTGTCGTTTTCGTAAGCTTTTTTTGCTTCTTCAAATTCCACAAGGCGTGCATCCTTCTTTATAGCTTCACCAAGAAGCTTTGCAAGTTCAAAAATTTCCATAATTATCTCCTTTATTCAACGATCTCGCCAAGAAGCGCGAACGTTTCACATTTTGTAATCTTAATATTTACGTATTTGCCCTCAAGAGCAGTATCACCGGAGAACAAAACTATTTTATTCCCCTCAGTTCTTCCGCAAAGAACATCGGGATTATTTTTGCTTTTGCCGTCGCAAAGCACACGAATAGTTTCCCCAAGATGCTTTTGATTTATTTCATAAGCAATTTCATTTTGAAGATTGAGCAAGCGATTAAATCGCTCCGATTGGACAGCTGACGGCACCTGATCCTCCATCTCGGCGGCGGGGGTACCCTTTCTTGGGGAGTAAATGAAGGAATATATCATATCGTACTTTACGCGTCTTAACGCCTTAAGGGTTCCTTCAAAATCCTCCTCGGTTTCGCCAGGGAAACCAACTATTATATCCGTGGTAATGACTATATCCGGAATTTTTTCCTTCATGTAATCCACTATCTCAAAATATCTGTCAAGCTGATAATGTCTATTCATCTTTTTAAGTATGGCATCGCTACCCGATTGAAGCGGCAAGTGGAATTGCTTCGCAACTCTCTTGTTCTTAGCTATAACGTCAACGAGCTTTTTGGTTGCATCCTTGGGGTGACTCGTCATAAAGTGAAGAATGAAATCTCCATCAATCTGCGCAAGCTCGTCAAGCAAATCTGCAAAATCATAGTCAAATCCCATATCCTTGCCGTACGAATTGACATTTTGTCCAAGCAAGGTTATATCATTATAGCCATCGGCAACAAGCTGTTTAACCTCGGCAATTATCTCCTCTTTTCTGCGACTTCTCTCGCGCCCTCTTACGTATGGCACGATGCAGTAAGTACAGAAGTTGTTACAGCCGTACATAATGGAGACCCAAGCGCGATAATTGCTCTCGCGGCGAATGGGAAGTCCTTCTGCAACGCTATAGTCCTCATCGGTACAATAGAGTCTTTTTCCTCTTTTGATTTTTTCTGAGAGAAGCTGGGGCAATTTATGTATTGCCGCCGTCGAAAATACAAAATCAACGTAAGGATATTTAAATTTTATATCGTTAACTCTATGCTCCTGCGTTACCATACATCCGCAGACTGCGATCACAAGATCGGGATTCTTCTGCTTGATGTGCTTATACTGACCTATTATCGAAAGCGCTTTGAGCTCTGCATGCTCACGGATAGCACAGGTATTGACAACTATAAGATATGCCTTTTCGGGAGAGTTTAATATCTCATAACCCATTGCCTCTGCCATACCTGCAATCTTTTCACTGTCTGCTTCATTCTGCTGACAGCCGAAGGTCATAACGAACGCGCCCTTTCTAAATCCGTTTTCAAGGGCAAACGCATCATTTTCCTCTCTGATGCGATTCATATATTTAAACTGTTTTTCAATATCGTGTGGGGATAAAATTTTAGTGTTCAAAATAAACTACTCCATAATACATAATATATCAGTTTATTATTATACAACCAACTTTGCAAAAAGTCAATAAATTTGAGCTGATAATTTTATAAAATTTAATAAAAATCTCCCCAATTTCTTGGGGAGAAATGATTATTTAAGCTTAACCTTAATGTAAATTGATGAGTGGTCACTGGAATACACTCCATCGTGGCAGTTATCCACTATTCTGTATTCGGAAACGATGCTTTTATCTTTACTTATCATAATGTAGTCGATCCTATCTTTGTCGGGCTTTGTTCCCCATTTATGATAGGTAGGGCCTTCATCGGCGACGGCTGCTATATCGTGTGCATCGTCAAAGTCCTCTTTGGTTGAAAGAATAGTTTCGGTATCGGGCTCGGCGTTGAGATCACCCATCAAAAATGCGGGAATATCTCCAAATT
Organism: Eubacteriales bacterium; assembly: GCA_045125655.1. Lineage (GTDB taxonomy): Bacteria > Bacillota > Clostridia > Oscillospirales > CAG-272 > RGIG4608. The sequence goes on from JBGVNP010000109.1 coordinate 26,565, forward strand.
CCGAAATTTTGTCAAGCACTACCTTTATACCGTTAATTCTTGCCTCATCGCTGACATGATCCAAATGCGCGTTAAATACAACGAATTGCTTTTCGGTTTTTAGATCCTCAAGAATAATATACGTGCATATTCTATAGTGGGCTGCTCCCCAGCTCTTACTCATAATATCGGGGGTTTCACTGAGCCAAAAGCTTCCGCTATCGATCTTTTTATACTTGTCCGTTCTATAGAAAACGGGACATCCCTCACTGAGAATAAAATCGTCACGGTATGCTATTTCAGAATCGTAATCGGGCATGGACCTCTTCAAAAAATCGTAATGAACAAAGGTAACCTCTTGAAATCCGATAATATCGGGCTTAACGGAATTGATATCCTCAATTATGAGATGTGCGCGATAAAACCAGCTTTTTTTGAACATATCCTCGGGAGAATAGCATCTCACGTTTGTGCTCATTATGGTCATTTCCTCACTTTCCGTGTAAGAAAGCTCAACTCTATGCTCCTCAAGCAAATACTTGGGAAGATAGAAAACCTGAATGAGCAAAAAAGCAACTATAACAACGAGCAAGAAAATCGAAATACCTTTAATTGCCGCCATAAAATAAACCTCCTAATTTTTGATTATTTTGATTATATCACACTTTTTTATCTTTGGCAACAGAAAATTTATCGCTTGACATTGGTGCACCTTTAATGTATAATAACTAAGTAAATTTACCGAAAGGAGATCGCTATGATACTGATAATAGCCGAAAAGCCAAGTCTTGCCCGAAACATTGGCGCGGGAATCGGAAAAATGAATAATAAAAACGGTTATCTTGAGGGAAACGGGTACCTTATAACTTGGGCGTTTGGCCATCTCTTTTCGCTTGTAGATATAGAGCATTATAATCCATCCCCCGACGGAAGCGGAAGATGGACAATGCAAAACCTCCCCTGCTTTCCGAAAAGCTTTGTTTTTGAATTAAAAAAGGATGCAAAAAAGCAGGTCGATGCAGGCGTTGTAAAACAGTTCAACACCATAAAATATCTTTGCAATCGCGATGACGTTGATACCATCGTCAATGCTGGAGACGCCGACCGAGAGGGAGAAATAATCGTTCGACTCTGCATACAAAATGCACTCCAATCAAAAAAGGCGATCAAGCGCTTATGGCTTCCCGACCAGACACCCCAAACGGTAGCCAAGGCACTAACTGAGATGAAGGATGATACGGAGTATCAAAATCTCGCCAACGAGGGATTTGCGCGAACATATATTGACTGGCTCTACGGTGTGAATCTCACACGTTATGCTACTCTTAAAACGGGTACTCTTCTTCGTGTTGGACGCGTTATCGTGCCCATCGTTAAGGCAATCTATGACAGGGATATGGCGATCAAAAATTTCGTGCCTGAAAAGTATTATCAGATAGCAAGCAAGGAATTTACAAACGGTGAGGTCGTTGAGCTTAACGGCAAGGATAAATTTTCAAAGGACGAATTATTCAAGGCGGAGGAGCTATGTAAAAAATACAATGCCTCCACTGCTCTCGTCACTTCGGTCAAGAAAAAGAAGGATACTCTCTATCCAGGTAAGTTGTATTCCCTTTCCAAGCTCCAAAACGTGCTTGGCAAGAAATACAAAATGTCCATGAAGCAGAGTCTTGATATAATTCAAAAGCTCTATGAGAGCGGTTATCTTACCTACCCGAGAACAAACTCGGAATATCTTGCCACAAGTGAGCAAGGCAAGGTAAAATCCATACTTGAAAGCTGTAAAAAGCTCGGATATCCCGTAGAGTTCAAGTTTTCAAAAAAGATATTTGACGACTCTAAAATAGAATCCCACTCCGCGCTTACTCCTACCTATAAGATTCCCGATGCTTCCAAACTCTCACCCGATGAGATGAAGGTATATTCAACGGTGTTCCGTCGTTTTGTTGCAGTTTTCTGCGCCGAGGAATGTATCGTTGAAAAAAGTGAAATCAATATAAAGGTTGGGGAATACGAGGAGTTCTCTATCAAGGGAACAGTCATTCTCAAAAAGGGTTGGACAAAATATGATGACTATACTCAAAAGGATAAAATTCTTCCGAAGCTTTCAAAGGGCGATATAGTAGAAATCAATTTCAAACCCGTGGAAAAGGAAACTGCTCCGCCAAGGCATTACACTATAGAAACCCTTAACAACTATCTTAAAAATCCCTTTAAAGATGACAAGGTAGCACTTGATGATAAGTCGGCAGGCGATGACTCCGAGGGTACTGATGATACTGAGGATTACAAGGCAATTTTTGAAGGCCTTGAGCTTGGTACAGAGGCAACGAGAACGGGCATTATAGACAATGCACGTAAAAGTCAATACATTCATCTTAACAAGGACGTCTACACAATTCTTCCGGGTGGAATTTTTATGATAGAGTCTCTTTTAAGAATGAATATAAATATGGACAAATACAAGACAAGTCAGCTCGGTCAAGCACTTAAAAGGGTGTATCGCGGACAAATAGAAATAGATGATGCTATCAAGCTCACAGAGAATGAGCTTGCCGCTATATTTGAAAGCAAAGACGCTCCCATTGAGCTTGACACTGACAATGGATTCTTCGGTGACGTAGTTGGCGTGTGTCCTCTTTGCGGTGGTAATGTTAAGCGAACAAAATTCGGTTACGGATGCTCAAATTTTAGAGAAAAGGATTGCAAATTCAGTTTTGGTGCTTACATCCTCGGACGCTCTATTTCCATAGCAAATGCAAAGATGCTTTTGGAGACCGGTAAAACCTCAAAAATTCAAGGATTCACCTCTAAAAACGGCAAAAAATTCGATGCCTTTTTGAAATTACAGGACGGAAAGGTCGTTTTCGACTTTTAACTTGAAATCTCCTCTTTTTAACACAATATTCGACTTACAAATATACTGTTAGAGGACAGTTTTATTTGTGAAATTTTTCCACTAACAATTTACTTATCAGTGATTAAGAAGCTATTATCAGTGGGAAAAATATACCTGAGATTGAAATAAGACTGACAGCTTATCTCATCATGGAGGTATTGGAATGAGTGTTAAAAGAGGAGATATTTTTTATGCGGATCTAAGCCCTGTAGTGGGCTCGGAGCAAGGAGGGCTACGCCCGGTTTTGATAGTTCAAAACGACGTTGGAAATAAGCACAGCCCGACCGTTATTGCGGCGGCAATCACATCAAAAATGAACAAATCCCACCTGCCAACTCACATCGACGTGAATGCAACTGAAGTTGGTCTTGCAAAGGATTCCGTCATTTTGCTCGAGCAGATTCGCACCATTGACAAGCAACGGTTAAAAGAAAAGATGGGGCATCTTGACGATAAGACGATGGATGCGGTCAACTCTGCTATAGCGGTGAGCTTTGGGCTTTTATCGTGATGTTTTCTCAACGATTGTTCATTTTTATTTACAAAAAGTTATTGATTTTTTTTGATGAATGAGATAGAATAATACTCGTTAAAATATTATCCCATTTGGAGAAATCACAATGAAATTCACAAAAGATTATAGCATAAGATGGCACGATACCAATGCCAACCGCGAAATAACTCCCTCCGCAATACTTACATTTATGCAAGAGACCACAAACAAGCATATTCAAACTATGTATCCAACTCTTGAATACATTCGCGACGAGCTTCATCAAGCATTTATCCTCTCAAAGGTATATATGCGCTTTTATGAGCCCGCTCATGCCTATGATGATATAACAGTGGAAACGTGGACGGGTGTTGAATCGAGGGGCTTTACCTTTTATAGAAGCTTTTGCGTCAAGAGGGGCGAAACCGTTATTGCCGATGCACTCACCACTTGGTGTCTTATCGATACTCTTGAGCATAAATTGCTTCCCGTGAGCAAATTTGAAAATAATTTTGTTGATGAGGAATCATTAAAGGTAGATATGCCGAGAAAGATAAAATTCCCCGCCGAACGCGAGCTTGAATTTGTTGGAAACAGAAAGATAGTTTACAGTGATATAGACTACAACAAGCACATGAACAATACTCATTACCCCAGCATGCTCGTTGACTTCCTTCCCTCTCCCGAAAAGCATCGCGTGAGAGAGATTATGCTTTCATTCGTAAAAGGCGCGATGTATGAGGATACTCTCAAGGTACATAGAGTAAATGAGGGCGATACCTTCTACTTTAAAGCTCTCAATTCTGAGGATAACGTTTGCCTCGAAGCATTTATAAAGACCGAGCCACAGGATTTTGAAATAAAATAGTAATAATTGACCTCCGTTTTGAATATAGTTGATTAACTATAAAAAAACGGAGGTTTAATATTTATGAAGTACACACATCTTATCTCTCTTCTTCTCTTTTTTGCCATTCTTGTGCTTGCTTTATTCCTTAGCGGACGGCAAATAAATAGTAAAATTGAAAAAACGATAAGGGAAAATTATGAAAAGGATATACAAATTCTAAAAGACAAAATAAATAAGCATTCCGAGCTTATCAGCTCGATAATAAACATCAAGGATAAGGAAGAAGAAGCCGAAAGCACTGACGATGCCAAAGACGAAAGCACCAATGCCAGCGGTCTTGAATTCGAATACATAAAAACAGATGGCGGTATTGCAATCACAAAATACACAGGAAGTAAAACGAGCGTTACAATACCAAATAAAATTGACGGCTCATCGGTAGTTAAAATCAATGAAAATGCATTTTCCGACACAAGGATAAAAAGCATCACCCTTCCTGTCAGTTGCAGAGAAATAGATTGGTTTGCCTTTTACGGTTGCTTTGCTCTTACCACTGTATACGTACCGTCCGCCGTTGAAATTATTGGATACGGTGCATTTGACGGATGCTCAAAAGCATTGGTGATATACTGTGAAAACGGCTCGTTTGCAGAGCAATACGCTCAAAGCTTTGGAATAAATTATTCTAATTTCAAATAAAAAGACCAAGGAAAAAATCCTTGGTCTTTTTATTTTACTTTCCGAATTTTTCTTTATAATCCTCAATCGCTTGCTGAATGATCTCAATGGCTTTATCCTTATCATAAAGTGACTTAACAGCTGTCTTTTTATTTTCAAGCTGCTTATACACCTTAAAGAAGTGCATAATTTCATCGAAAATATGCGAAGGAAGATCGTTGACAGAATGGTAATCCTTTGATGTGGGATCGTTTACAAGAACGCCGATGATCTTATCGTCTATATCGCCGCCGTCAACCATTCGCACAACACCAATGGGTCTAACCTTACAAAGAGTTAAGGGATATATTTCAGGGGAGAACAATACTAAAACGTCAAGAGGGTCCTTATCGTCAGCATACGTTCTCGGAATAAATCCGTAGTTTGCAGGATAGTGTGTGGACGTATAAAGAACTCTGTCAAGCTTGATAAGACCTGTTTCCTTGTCAAGCTCATATTTACACTGTGAGTTTTTGGGTATTTCGATAACTACCGTAAATTCCTCGGGGGTTATTTCTTTAGGATCAATATCATGCCAAATATTCATGCCGTGTCCTCCTATTATTTTTATTTTACATTATTTCACAAAGTCAAATTCAAAATCGTATATGGATACAGTATCGCCGTCAACGCATCCGTGCTTTTCAAGCTCCTCAAACACTCCACTTCTGTAAAGAATTCTCTGGAAATAATTGAGGGATTCATAGTCGGAAAAGTTGATCTGTCCCATAAGATTGAAGAGCCAATCACCTTCAACGATGAACACACCGTCTTCCTTGCGGATAACAGTCTCCTTGCCACCGCCTACATAAGCATCCTCTGGCTCGTATTCTGCATCATAAACGATCATTGGGGGCAGCTCACGAAGAATCTCTGCGGAGTATGAGATAAGGTCATTAAGACCTTCACTCGTTGCAGCAGACACATATCTTAACTCCCAACCGTTTTCTTTTACAAAATCCTCAAATGCTTTAATATCGACTACTTCGGGATCAAGTGCATCCGTCTTGTTTGCTACAATGATTTGTTTTCTTGCAGCAAGTGCGGGGCTATAGTTTTCAAGCTCGGTATTTATCTTAATAATATCGTCAACAGGATCTCTGCCCTCAAAGCATGAAATATCAACAACGTGCCACAAAAGTCTGCAACGGTCGATATGTCTTAAGAAGGCGTGACCAAGTCCCGCTCCGTCCGATGCACCCTCAATAAGTCCGGGGATGTCCGCCGCGATAAATCCGCTTTCACCACCCGTTGAAACAACTCCAAGATTGGGAGAAAGTGTTGTAAAGTGATAGTCTGCGATCTTGGGCTTAGCAGAGCTGATACGTGCGAGAATGGATGACTTTCCAACGCTGGGATAACCGATTATTCCCACGTCCGCAAGCATTTTAAGCTCAAGGATTATTTCCTTTTCTTCGCCTTTTGTACCGTTCTTAGCGAAATTTGGGACCTGTCGCGTTGGGGTTGCAAAATGCTTATTTCCCCATCCTCCTCTGCCACCCTTGCAGCAGATAAAATCAGCATCATCGGACATATCTTTGATTATTCTGCCGGTGTTCGCATCCTTGATAAGTGTTCCGCGAGGAACTGTAATGATAACGTCGTCAGCAGTTGCTCCGTGGAATTTAGCACCCTTTCCGTTGCCGCCGTTAGCCGCGATAAACTTTCTTTTATAGCGGAATGCAAGCAAGGTGTTAGAACCCTCATCAATACGGAAAACGATGTTTCCGCCGTGTCCGCCATCACCACCGTCAGGACCGCCTTGTGCAACGTATTTTTCGCGTCTGAAGGATATTGCTCCGTTACCGCCGTCACCGGCCTTAACGTAAATTTGTATCTTGTCAATAAACATTATACCTCATCCCCCTTCGCTCTTATAATTATGTGAATGGGAGTACCCTTGAAGCCAAAAGTATCGCGTATACAGTTTTCGATATATCTTCTGTAAGAGAAATGGAAAAGCTCAACGTCATTACAGAAAATAACAAACGTAGGAGGAGCAACGCTCACCTGAGTCATATAGTAAATCTTCAATCTTCTTCCCTTGTCGGAAGGAGGCTGAACTCTCATCGTTGCTTCACCGAGAACATCGTTAAGCATACCCGTGGGAACTCTTGTGTTCGTTTGATTGAAAACGTATTGAATGTGTTTATAAATTTCTCTTACTCTCTGTCCCGTTTTTGCAGAAACAAAAAGGATGGGGGCATATGACATATATGCCAATGACGTCTGAATATCTCTTGTAAATTCGTTGACAGTGCTATTATCCTTTTCGATAGAATCCCACTTATTAACGATAACTATAGATGCCTTTCCTGCCTCGTGAGCTATACCTGCGATCTTTTCATCCTGCTCGGTAATTCCCTCGTTTGCATCAATAAGGATAAGGCAAACGTCAGCTCTTTCCACAGCCATATGTGCTCTGAGAACGCTATATTTTTCGATCTTATCATTTATCTTTGATGAACGGCGAATTCCCGCGGTATCAATGAAGGTGAATTTTCCGTATTCATTTTCAACCTTAGTATCAACTGCATCACGAGTAGTACCCGCAATATTTGAAACGATAAGTCTTTCTTCACCGATAAAGCTGTTGATGATTGATGATTTTCCCGCATTGGGCTTGCCTATAACGGCTACCTTAATGCTGTCATCATCCTCGTCATCAAATTCGGAATCTTCGGGAAGCGCCGCAATAACGGCGTCAAGAAGATCTCCCGATCCCGTTCCATGAACTGATGAAACCGCTATGGGTTCGCACTCAAAGCCAAGCTCATAGAATTCGTAAAATTCATAGGGAACGTGTCCGACACTGTCACACTTATTTATACAAGGAACGATGGGCTTGCCGCTCTTCTTAAGCATTGTAGCTATATCTCTGTCATCTGCGGTAAGGCCTGTTCTCACGTCACACATAAAGATGATAACGTCCGCAGTATCAATAGCGATCTGCGCCTGGAAACGCATCTGCTTAAGTATTATATCATTAGTTTTTGGCTCAATTCCACCCGTATCAATAATAACGAGCTTCTTCGCACACCATTCGGTCTCTCCGTATATTCTATCGCGAGTAACACCAGGGGTGTCCTCTACGATGGAACGGCGCTCACCGATAAGCTTATTAAAAAGTGTACTCTTGCCGACATTGGGTCTGCCGACAATAGCAACTATAGGTTTTGCCATATCTCTACCTCCTTACTCTATTCCAAGCAATGCCGAAACAAAGCCTGCTCCGTCATTACCTGAAAGTCTTATCTTCACACCAAGCTTTTGTGAAAGCTCATCCAAGCTCATTCCGCAAAGGAACAAATCTCCCTCTGCGCGAAGTACGTTTGGCGGGAGAATAAGCTCATCAAAAAGCTCTTTATCCTTTAATTGATCATAAATATCGGTGCCCGTCAAAAGTCCCGATACGGTAATTTCATGACCAAAGAAATTGTTTACAATTGGGTACACCGTAACATCAAATCCTTCAATAAGATTTGAAAGTCGGTGACACATATCTATTATCTGCTCGCTTGCAGCCATACCCGTAACAACGGATACCTTTCTCGGCGGAGCATATTTTTCCAAATATTCGTCAATGTATTCGGTTTCAATGCCAAATTCAGTCAACAATGACGTGAGCATTCCCACGCCGTTTTCTATTTGAGCATATCCCTCATAGTAATCTTCATCGTGCAAAGGAAGCTCTGCCTTGATATAAAATTCATCAGCGCAGAAGAAAAGACGTGAGCCGAATTTTTCAAGACATTCGTCGGCATACGCTTCTACCTGTGCAATCACCTCTTTTGCGTCATCCTTTGAGAAGCTCTCAAGGGGAAAGAGATTATCACGGAATTTTGTTTTTCCTGCAGGAACTATCGAAACGCTTTGTAAAGCGGGAAAATAGTCGGTAAGATCCTGCATTGAACGTTGAAGCTCAACCCCATCATTGATGCCCTTGCAAAGCACGATCTGTCCGCAGATATGTATTCCTGCATCGGCAAATCTCTTAAGATAGGAAAGAACCTCGCCCGATCTCTTATTTTTCATCATCTTAACGCGAAGCTCAGGATTCGTTGTATGGACAGAAACGTTGACAGGAGAAATATGCATCTCTATGATTCTGTCAATATCCTTATCGTCAAGATTGGTGAGTGTTATATAATTTCCGTGAAGGAATGAAAGACGCGAATCGTCATCCTTGAAATAAAGGGATTTGCGAAGTCCCTTTGGAAGCTGATCGATAAAGCAAAAGATGCATTTATTTTCGCAAGAATGCTTTTTATCCATGAGGGGTGTTTCGAAATCAAGACCGATATCGTCATACTCTTGTTTACGGATATTGAAATGAAGCTCCTCACCATTTCTCAAAACGCAAAGATCAAGGACTCTGTTGGCAAGATGAAATCTATAATCAAGCACGTCATTTATTTCACGACCGTTTATAGAAACCAAATAGTCATCAACTAAAATTCCTGCTTTTTGAGCTCTTGAATTAGTATCAACAACAGCAATTCTTACCATAACATCCCCCTCTCTTGTAGTTTGACGATATATTATATCATAAATATTTATATTTGTCAAAGAAATTTTCAAAAAATAAGACAATTTTATGAATGAAATTCACGTTCGATGTATTTTCGAGGGTTTGTTAACAAAAAATTTACATTTTTGAGCAAAAAAATATTAAAAAACTATATTCAAAAATATTATTTTATGTTATAATGTCGGTTGGAATAAGCGTATCTATTCGTTTGGCATGCCGTTTGTATGCCTTTATTGTCTTGTCTTTTTCAGATATGACTAAATCACAAGCGCTTATAAAAACATTTTTTATATTTTGGAGGAATCAAAAATGGCAAAAAAGTATTGTTACCTCTTTACAGAAGGTAATGCAAACATGCGTGAAATCCTCGGCGGTAAGGGCGCAAACCTTGCTGAAATGACCAACATCGGTCTTCCTGTTCCCCAGGGCTTCACTATTTCCACAGAAGCATGTACTCAGTACTACGAGGACGGTCGTCAGATCAACCCCGAGATCCAGGCTGAGATCAATGAGTACATCGTAAAGATGGAAGGCATCACAGGTAAGAAGTTCGGCGATCTTGAGAATCCCCTTCTTGTTTCCGTTCGTTCCGGTGCTCGTGCATCCATGCCCGGTATGATGGATACCATCCTTAACCTCGGTCTTAACGAAGAGGTTGTTGAAGTTATGGCTAAAAAGTCAGGCAATGCTCGTTGGGCATATGACTGCTATAGAAGATTTATTCAGATGTACTCCGACGTTGTTATGGAAGTTGGTAAGAAGTACTTCGAGGAACTCATCGACGAAATGAAGGAAGCTAAGGGCGTTAAGCTTGACGTTGAGCTTACTGCTGACGATCTTAAGGAGCTTGCAAATCAGTTCAAGGCTGAATACAAGGCAAAGATCGGTACAGACTTCCCCTCCGATCCCAAGGAGCAGCTCATGGGTGCTGTTAAAGCAGTATTCCGTTCTTGGGACAACCCCCGTGCAAACGTTTACCGTCGTGACAACGATATTCCCTATTCTTGGGGTACTGCTGTAAACGTACAGGCAATGGCATTCGGTAACATGGGTGAGGACTGCGGTACAGGCGTTGCTTTCACACGTGATCCCGCTACAGGCGAAAAGAAGCTCATGGGTGAGTTCCTTACAAACGCACAGGGTGAGGACGTTGTTGCAGGTGTTCGTACACCCATGCCCATCGCTGAAATGGCTAACAAGTTCCCCGCTGCATTCGAGCAGTTCAAGAAGGTTTGCGAAATTCTTGAAAACCACTACCACGATATGCAGGATATGGAATTTACAATTGAAAACGAAAAGCTTTACATGCTTCAGACTCGTAACGGTAAGAGAACAGCTCAGGCAGCTCTCCAGATCGCCGTTGACCTTGTTGCTGAAGGCCACAAGACAAAGGAAGAAGCAGTTCTTATGATCGACCCCAGAAACCTTGACACACTTCTCCACCCTCAGTTCGATGCTAAGGCTCTTAAGGCAGCTACACCTATGGGCAGAGGTCTTGGTGCATCTCCCGGTGCTGCTTGCGGTCAGGTAGTATTCTCTGCTGAGGATGCTGACGCTTGGAACAATGCAGGTAAGAAGGTAGTTCTCGTTCGTCTTGAAACATCTCCTGAAGATATCACAGGTATGAAGGCAGCTCAGGGTATCCTCACAGTTCGTGGCGGTATGACATCTCACGCAGCAGTTGTTGCTCGTGGTATGGGTAAGTGCTGCGTATCCGGTTGCGGTGAGATCAACATGGACGAAGAAAACAAGAAGTTCACTCTCGCAGGTAAGACATACGTTGAAGGCGACTACATCTCCATCGACGGTTCTACAGGCGCTATCTACGACGGTATTATTCCTACTGTTGACGCAGAAATTTCCGGTAACTTCGGCACAATCATGGGTTGGGCTGACGAATTCCGTACACTTAAGGTTAGAACAAATGCTGATACACCCACAGACGCTAGAAAGGCTCGTGAGCTTGGCGCAGAGGGTATCGGTCTTTGCCGTACAGAGCACATGTTCTTCGAGGCAGACAGAATTGCTGCTTTCCGTGAGATGATCTGCTCTAACACTGCTGAAGAAAGAGAAGTAGCTCTTGCAAAGATCCTTCCCTATCAGCAGGCTGACTTCGAGCAGCTCTACGTAGTTCTTGAAGGCAACCCCGTTTGCATCAGATTCCTTGACCCTCCTCTTCACGAGTTCGTACCCACAACTGAAGAAGATATCGCTCTTCTTGCTAACGCTCAGGGTAAGACAGTTGAAGACATCAAGGCTATTATCTCCTCTCTCCACGAGTTCAACCCCATGATGGGTCACCGTGGATGCCGTCTTGCAGTAACATATCCTGAAATTGCAAAGATGCAGACAGCTGCTGTTATCCGTGCAGCTATCAACGTTCAGAAGTCTCATCCCGAATGGAACGTTCGTCCCGAAATCATGATTCCTCTTGTAGGCGACGTTAAGGAGCTTAAGTACGTTAAGAGCGTAGTAGTTGCTACAGCTAATGCTGAAATCGCAGCTGCAGGCGTTGAGCTTGACTACGAGGTTGGTACAATGATCGAGATCCCCAGAGCTTGTCTCACAGCTGATGAGATCGCAAAGAATGCTGACTTCTTCTGCTTCGGTACAAACGACCTTACACAGATGACATACGGTTTCTCTCGTGACGACGCTGGTAAGTTCCTCAATGCTTACTACGATGCAAAGATCTTCGAGAACGATCCCTTTGCAAAGCTTGACCAGACAGGTGTTGGTAAGCTTATGAATATGGCAGTTACACTCGGTAGACCCGCTAACGAACACCTCCACGTAGGTATCTGCGGCGAGCACGGTGGTGACCCCACATCCGTTGAATTCTGCCACCAGATCGGTCTTGACTACGTATCTTGCTCACCCTTCCGTGTTCCGATCGCTCGTCTTGCTGCTGCTCAGGCTGCTATTAAGAGCAAATAATTCTTAATAAACAAATAATAAATGCCCTGCGAAGCAATTCGCAGGGTTATTTTTATGCTTGACAGAGTTTTTTCTATATGATATACTTATTATTGAAAATCTATTTATCTGGAGGCTTACGTATGAATTTTTTAAAAAAGCTTTTAACAAAGCTCAAAAAGAAGGATAAAAAAGAAAATGAAACTTGGTATAATGACCAAATGAACACTTACGACCCCAAAGTAGGAACTCCCAACGGAGAGGCTTATATCAGCCCCGACAGTGTATCAATCAGTATAGCAAATCATTTATCGAATTAATTAAAAATCCCTCGCAAATTGCGAGGGATTGTTTTTATTATATAAACAGTATCCAAATAAGCTTTGAGACTATGTGGACGCCGCCGTGTGCGAGCATTGCATAATGTATTCCGTATTTTCTGTAAAGACGACCGAACAATAATCCAAATCCTCCGTTAAGCAAGAAGCATCTAAATATTATCATCGGAGTAATATCCGTCATCATTGCATACGTTGCCGGCAAATGTCCTGCGGCAAAAATAAGCGCTGCGACAATATTTGATACAATAATAATTGTATCGTTTGCTTCTTCTTTTTTTGATATTTTTTGAATCGACCAGGCAATAAATGACATCAAAAATAGACGTAGCATAACTTCTTCAATTACAGATCCATAGGTAATTGATGCCATAATATACTCAAACGTCGGCTTCAATGCATAGCTGTCTTTGATCACATCGGAAAAATTATTAAAAATCAAATGATCAAACAATATAAATGCTGCGCCGCCAACGAGGGTTACTATTATAAATTCAATATTACCGTTTTTAGTAAAAGTTACCTTGCGCCAAAGACCTATTTTTTTTGCAAGATATTTGCCTATAATTCCTAAAACCAAGGCATATCCAAGAGATTGGAGGGTTGTTATAACTACAAGTAAATCAAGACTTCCAACCTGCGCTATTACTTCTTCAAGCATCTTTGGGTCAAAGCTTTGTATTGAATATATAGCAGTGAAATATCCACCCACAAGACCGAAAAAAGCAAGAAATATCAGGTATTTGAAATTATTCTTTATCAGATCCTTCACAGTCCTTTTTCCTTTCATTGCGATATACGATATAAGCATATACCGTCATCAAAACGATGCCGCCAAACACGGATATCATCATAATAATTCCCGAGAGCGCTTCATTTATCAAAAGCGATGCAATTATTGAAATGGCACCTGAAATTATCATAACACAACTTGCAAAGCGGTTGGATTTTGCCCATGTGGTATCGTTATACCAAGTCCAAGAAAGTCTAAGCCCTATATTTTTGTTTTTTCTCGTTTTGGGCATATAATTAGCTAAAGATATAAACAAAAGTCCCAACAATACACCAATCACATTAATTACACTAATTTCAGGAAGCCCAAGATTAGGAAAAGTGGTAGAATAAACTATATAATATGTCATAGTTGTGATTGCGAAGAAAAATATAGAAAGAATTCCTCCGGTTATATTCATAACATTTGCGTTTGATAAAAATTCGGCTTTCTTTTTTTCATCAATTTCATGTTCAGATTGATTTTTATATTTTTTAATTAAACAATCCATCAAAACAACTGTAACAATGAATATTAAAGGCATAATCAACATCTCATATTTAGAACCGAATCTATCGGGATTACCATTAATATCAAAATGTACAGGCACAACTGCATCATTGGGTAAAACAAACATCATGAGTGCTGAAAAAAGAAGGGTTAATCCGAGTGTTATCCATCTGATCATTTTCATTTCTTATTACCTCCAAACTGCTTAATCCACAAAATCAATTCTTCAAATACAGTCGCATTGATCTCGTAGTAAATAAAATTTTTCTGCTTATACTCCATAACAAGATCAGCTCCCTTAAGCTGCTTCAAATGATATGAAAGTGCGGCAGGTGTTATATCTAGTGCCTCTGCTATCTCTCCGGCACTCATTCTGCCGTTTTTAAGCATAACGAGTATCTCTCTTCTCTGCTCATCGGCGAGAACCTTAAATAAATTATATTCGCCCATATTCCCTCCTATTTAAAATTTTCTTTAAATAGATTGTAACATAATGTATGCGCTTTGTCAAGAGATATTTCAAAATATTTTTAAATAGATTGTAATTTGTGCAATATGCCCAATTAATTAGTGTTGACAATCGTTATTTGTGTGTGTTATAATGAATTGTTCTACTTATTGTAGACAAATTTCAACAAAGGAGACAGATTTATGTCTAGTAAAAAATTATCAGTCGCGACTAAACTGAAATATGCAGTCGGCGACTTTGGTATGGCTATCGTAACAGCTATACTTCAATTTGGTCAAAATAAATATTACACTGACGTTGCCCAAATTGATCCTTGGATTATTGGTCTTGCTATGTTGCTCGGTAAAATCACATGGGATTTGGCTAACGACGTATTATTTGGATATCTTGAAGATAAAACAAAATCCAGATGGGGCAAACGCCGTCCATATCTTATTTTTGGAGCTTTTCCTTTTGCACTCTTCTTCTGGATAATGTTCTCATTGCCAATTTCTCAAGGAAACAAGGTTTTTGATTTCTTCCTTATTATCATTACTTTTATCGTCTTCGATACATTCCATACCCTTACAAACACAGCATACTCTGCTATGACTGCCGAGATTACGGATGACTATGATGAAAGAACATCACTCACTACATATAGAATGATATTTAGCGTAATCGGTTATCTAGGCGGTGCCGCAACATCTCTTATTCTCCCCGGAATGGTAGCAGATATGTTCAATTTAACAATTCAAGAGGGTTGGAGCTACGTTGCTCTTGTTGTTGGTATTCTTGCGGGAATTGCAATTCTTATTCCCGGTTTGTTCCTTAAATACACACCGGCCGTTGAAGACAAGCCCCCTCAAATGCCTCCCCTTAAGGCCATTTTCACTACTCTTAAGAATAAACCCTTTGTTAGCTATCTTATCGTTACCATGATTATGAGCATAAGCTTCACTATGGTAACAAGTATGCTTGGATATTACATCGATTCATACCTCAAAATTGAAGGTATTATGGGTACGCTTATTATGATAGCTATGCTCGTTGTGCTTGGTTTGTTCCTCGTTCCCTGCGGTATTATTTCCAATAAGATTGGAAAGGCAAAAACCTATGCTCTTGGTCTTGGTATCGCATCCGCTGCTTTGATTGCAGTATTCTTCTTACCGGCAGATTGCGGTATTTGGATTTATATTTTCGCTGCAATGGCAGGTATGGGCTTCTCTGCACAGTGGGTTTGCCCTCACTCGATGATTCCCGACGTTATTGAATACGACGAACTTGTTACAGGTGAGCGTCGCGAGGGCGTTTATTATGGCATGCAAGCTACAGCAACAAAGGTAACTGCTGCTTTGGCATCACTTATCACAAACTGGGTATTGGATTTTGCAAAATACGACGTTAAATTGGGTCTTCAAAACCAACCCGAAAGTGCTCAGTTAGCGATAAGAATCCTCTTTGCGCTTATCCCCGCAATATTCCTTCTTATATGTGTTCCTTTGCTGATTAAATACCCTATCACTAAGGAATCACATGCAGAGGTCGTTAAGCAGCTTGAAGAAAGAAGAAAGCAAAACGAGGGAAAATAACAAATGAAAATAACAATAATCGGCGCGGGACTTGGCGGTCTTACCTTTGGTGCTCTTGCAGCTAAGGACGGACACAAGGTCACTATATACGAAAAAAACTCAAAGCCGGGCGGAGTTGTTGCTCTGCTTGAGCACGATGGCTATAAATTTGAGCAAGGTCCTCTTCTCATAGGTGATATGCTTGAAGGAGAGCCAATATATGAATTTCTTAAAGAGCTTGGAATAACTCTTGACACCGTTCGCGCAGACAGAGATATTATCATGCCCGACTATGAAATGGTTGCGCCCAAGGAATATCGCGGAGAATATTGGCGCCGTGACCGTCTTAAAGAGCTTTTTCCCGAAGAAGCGGACAATCTTGATAGATACTACAAATTCTACGATGACGTTATGCATATTAGATATTTATCCACGCTTCCGCAGACAGCAATCAACAAAATCAAGCTCGCTTTCGCATTTTTAAAGATAAAAAAATACGTCAATATGAATGCAGATGAGCTTACAAGGCACTTTTTCAACACCGAAAAGATAAGGACGCTTTACACAGGCATATTTGCTGATTTTTGTGCAGATCCCTGCGAAGCTCAAGGTCTTGGGGTTGTATTCACAAACTTCGAAACCGCCTTTGACAAGAGAATCCCTCTTGAGAAAAAGGGCAAAAAATATTATCCCGGATATTGCTACGTGGTCGGTGGATGTCAGAAGATCCCCGAAGCTTTAGCGGATTATATCACCTCTCACGGTGGAGAAATACATTATAACACCATCGTTGAAAAGGTTTTGGTAGAAGAAAAGCAGGTTAAGGGCATTCGTCTTGAAAACGGTGAAACCGTTGAGAGCAATATGGTTGTCGGCTGCGGCGGTGGACGCGATTTCTTCTTCAACACTGTAGGAGCTGAGCATCTTGATGATAATTATCTCAATATACTCAACACGTTCCGCCCCATGGAAGCGGTATTTATGCTCCATCTCGGTGTTGACATCGATCCTATGAAATATATGCGCTCTGCTCTTTCCTATTGCTATGGTATGTATGATCTTCACGCGGCTACCGAAAAGCTCAGAAACGGAGAGTATCACGGCGGATATGACGGATATCTTCTCTTTGTTCCCTCTCATCACGCGCCCGAGTTTGCGCCCGACGGCAAGCACTGTCTAACTATTTATACGGTTGCTCCCGATACGCTTAAAGATGCCGATTGGGATGAAAAGAAGGATGAATATGCAAAGATGCTCATTTCCCTTGCAGAAAAGCAAATTCCTGAGTTATCAAAGCATATTACCACTATGAAAATTATGACTGCAAAGGATTATAGGGAGTACACTCATATGAGTAAGTGCTCGTTCGGTGGCGTAGTTCCGATTTGGAATCAACAAAATCCAACGCACATCACTCCGGTCAAGAATCTTATTTTCGTCGGTCAGCAAAGTGAAAATGCCGGTGGACTCGGAAACGTTATTATGGGTTCTAAATCCGCTTATGAAAAAGCATTTAAAGAATAAAAAAACAAACCCTGTGGAATTTCCACAGGGTTATTTTTAATAATTAATTTATTATTTGTTTGTGAGCTTTGCAATCTCTTCAGCAAAGTTTTCTTCCTTCTTCTGAATACCTTCGCCCTTTTCAAATCTGCAGAATCCTGTAACTGTGATGTTACCGCCGAATTCCTTAGCAGACTGTGCAACGTACTGGCAAACCTTAAGGGAATCTTCCTTAACGTATGCCTGCTCAAGCAAGCAGTTGTTGTCGTAGAACTTACCGATTCTACCAAGAACCATCTTCTCAATGATCTGAGCGGGCTTCTTGGAGTTAACGGGATCGTTAGCAATCTGAGCCATAAGGATGCTCTTTTCTTCCTCAATTACGGAAGCAGGAACGGATTCCTTGTTAAGGTAAGCAACGGGATATGCACCAACCTGGAGAGCGATGTTCTTAGCGAACTCAGCAAATTCAGGGTGATTTACAGCTGCTTCATCAGCATCGAAGGATACGATAACGCCGATAGAACCAAGGCCGTGAATGTATGTGCTTGTTGTACCCTCAACGATAACGAAACGACGAATGTCAAGCTTCTCACCGATCATAGCGATCTTTTCAACGAGAGAATCCTTAACGAGTGTTTCTGTACCGTCAAACTTTGTATTGAGAAGAGCCTCAAGATCAGCGGGCTTATTAGCGATAACTGTTCTGAGAAGTCCCTTAACGAATTCCTTGAATGTATCGTTCTTAGCAACGAAGTCAGTTTCAGAGTTAACCTCAACCATAGCTGTTACGTTACCAACTGTCATGATATCAACGATACCCTCAGCTGCGATTCTGCTTTCCTTCTTAGCAGCGGTAGCAAGACCCTTTTCGCGAAGAAGCTTAACTGCCTTTTCGATGTCGCCGTCAGCCTCAACAAGAGCCTTCTTGCAGTCCATCATACCAAGTCCTGTTTTTGCGCGCAAAGCCGCAACGTCTTTTGCTGTAATATTAGCCATTATTTTATCCTCACTTAATTTTTAAGAATTAAATTATTCTGCTGCTTCTTCAACAGGAGCTTCTGTTGTTTCTGCAACTGTCTGTTCGCCCTGCTTACCTTCGATAACTGCATCAGCAATTACAGAGGAGATGAGCTTGATAGCGCGAATAGCGTCATCGTTACCGGGGATTACGTAGTCTGCATCGTCGGGATCGCAGTTTGTATCAACGATAGCAACAACCGGAATACCGAGCTTCTTTGCTTCGAGAACTGCATTTCTTTCCTTCTTGGGGTCAACGATGAAGATCGCTGCAGGAAGTGTATCCATATCCTTGATACCGCCGTAGCTCTTTTCAAGGTCGAAAATTTCCTTCTGCTTCATAGCAACTTCCTTCTTGGGAAGAGAGTTGAATGTGCCGTCTTCTTCCATCTTTGTAAGCGCGTTAAGACGTGCGATGGACTTCTTGATTGTCTTGTGGTTTGTGAGCATACCGCCGGGCCAACGAACGTTTACGTAGTACATGCCGCAACGAAGAGCTTCTTCCTTAATAGCATCTGTTGCCTGCTTCTTTGTACCAACGAAAAGAATGTTTCCGCCTTCTGCTGCGATATCACGTACAAACATGTAAGCTTCTTCAAACTTCTTAACAGTCTTCTGAAGGTCGATGATGTAGATACCGTTTCTTTCTGTGAAGATGTACTCGCTCATTTTGGGGTTCCATCTTCTTGTGTGATGTCCGAAATGGACGCCAGCTTCAAGGAGCTGCTTGATTGAAATAATTGACATTTTAAATGTCCTCCTTCGGTTTTTTCCACCACAGATAGCCAACAATCGCAATTGCTGAAGCAGCAACACCGGCATTGTTTCGTGCCTCTGTGTGTGTATTTTTTAAAATTTTGCACGCTCTCGCGCACAATTACAAACGATTATAACATAACTATATATATTTTTCAACACCCAATTTTAAAGTTTACAATTTGTTTACATTTTCCTCAATCAAACAGCCCCTTTTTCTTCTTTTTGCAAAAAGCATCAAGCTCATGCGACTGAAATCTCACTAATATCGTATCCTCACCTATACACTCTATTTTGCACCAAGGTATCACTACCTTATCACTTGATGTAAGCCCTAAAAATCCGCTTCCCCGTTCGATTACAAGTCCCGTTATAAGTGCACTGCAAGTATCAAATTCAAAGTCACAAGCATAGCCGAGGCGCGCTCCGTCACAAAGATTTATTATCTCCTTTTTTCTTAGATCCGCAGTTGAAATTATGCTCATATCTCCTCCAAAATATTAAGCACCGACTTTTGTCGGTGCTTAATGCTTAGTTCTTCTCTATGTACTTTACGTTTACGGGCTTTATTCCTGTCTGCTCATAAACTATCTCGTTGATCTGAGCCATCTGGTTGGGGAGCAAGCCCTCGCTCATAACTACCACTGTGCAAGTACCGTCATTAACGATTGCAACGCACTGCTCAAATCCCTTTGCCATAACCATTGCCTCGATATTTGCCTCTGCCTCAATATTGGCAGCCATGGTTGCGATGTCCTCAAGCGCCTGATTCTTCTCTGCACTGTCTGCTTCGCTCGAATCAACCACGTTCTGCAATACTGCAAGTGCTTCATCTCTTGCTCTGTCGCGGCTTACCTGAGTGGATGCAAAGTATGCAAGCACCTCACTGCTCTCATCTTCAAGCTCATTTCCTGCAGCTCCTGCGCCGTTGTTGTAGTCATAACCGTCATTGGTATCTGCAAAGAGTACCCAGTTAAGACATATTGCAACACCCAACAAGAGCACAGAGCCAATAATGATAAGGTTTCTTTTACCTACGCGAGCAAAAAAAGCTTTGACCTTTTCAAGGAGGGTTTCCTCCTCCTCTGCTGCTTCTATCAATTCGTACTTTTCTTCAGTATTCATAAAATTTCCTCCATTTGTTGTAGTACACTATACTTTATTCTTGTGTTCTCCGTTTTAGAACATCTAAATTCAATTTTTGCCCTCGGCAACGTATATTTTGTTTTTGGCTACACCGAGTGCCGACGATACAAGACTTATGATATCGTTTGCCACCGTTGGATTCCCTCCTCCCTTGCACACTATCGCCACTCCGCTTATGCTGGGCATTTTTTCATATAAGCATATCATCTTTTCATCATCACCGCTTCCGACTATTATATATTTCTTTTCGAAATCGACTCCGTTTGAGGTGGCTTTACTCTCCTCGTTATGTGCATACACAAGCTCAAAGCCACTCTCAAAATAAACGCTTACCTCAACATTGGATGCCCCCCTAACCTTAGTGCATAAGCTTTTGAGCTTTCCCTCTATTTTCTGCTCATAATCCTCCAGTCTTGACTGATCATCCTTAATGCTCACGCTCTCGCTTTTTGAGGGCCATAGTAGCAAAATGACCGCAACAAAAACAATTAATATAATCAAGGCAAGACCTTTTTGTTCCTTTATGTAAGAAAACACGCTAACGCGATTGGGCTTTTGGTTATTCATTTTTGCTCCTTCCTGATTTTATCAGCACCTGACATTCACATTTTAATTTACTTGTTATATACTCTTCAATTCTATATGGATTTTGGAATATGGAATTTCCAGAAAGAAGAATTTGGACGCTTTTTATAGTAGGTGGCTCGTTCGCGCTTTCAATGCTTAAGCGAATATCCATATCATTTTGTGGAATACCAAATTCCTTATTCAACATATCTGCTATTGTTTCTTTTATATCGTTATAGGAATAGCTTTCCAAATACTCGCGAAAAATTTTATCGTAATCTTCCGTTTTTTCTGTATCGGAAGTTAGCTTATCTTTAAGGTCATCAAAAAAGTCACCGTCAAGATTTTTCAGAAAATTGGTTATTGGCGATACCATCACACATAGGATCACAAGCATTCCAACAATTCGAACGTATTTTTCTATTCCACTATTATCGGGAGCAAGCACGTGAAAAAGTCCAATAGTCACCGAAGCTATTATTACCGTAAAAACGTATTCACTCATATTTTAGCTTAATGGAGAGATAGATTTGGCAAATAGAGTTATCAAAAACAAAAGCACGACCGAGCAGATCGAAAGTATCGCTAAGGCATAGCCGTATATACTTGACATTTCCATAAGCAGTGTCCCCTCTCTTTCACATCCTATAAGTCCAGCAAGTGCATTTGATATAATGAATGAAATCCTATATAAAAATATTGTAATGACGGTTGGCATTACAATTAGCAAAAAAATCACCACGAGAGCAACACCAACGCTTGATCGCAGATATTCTATGCTTGCACCCACGGTGCGAAGGGTTTCGCCTATCGTACCACCCACCACGGGAATTATCTGCGTTGCAAGCATTTTAGCCGCCTTGGAGCTTAAGGTGTCTGCTTTGGAAGATAGTAAATTCTGAGTTGATATGACCGTTGTGAAAACAAGCATTATAAATCCGACAAAGAAGGTAAATGCCTTTTTTATTGCGGAACTTATAGATATAAGACCACCCTCAGAAATAAAGCTCGATGCGAGAGTTAGCGAAGTGCAAACTCCAAGTATCATTTCAAGTGCCAAAATACATACGTTTTCAAACAATGTAAGAAATACTATCATTCCGTAATTTTGCACAAGTGCACTTGATATATTTCCGCCAATTGCGAGCATTGACACAAGCAGGGGCGAAGCAGTATTGACATATATCTTTATTCTGTCGAGCAGTAAAACCGCTTGTTCAAGCGGCTCTCGGCTAAGCTCCATAACCGCGCAAACAACTATCATCGCGCTAAGGAGCTTTAATGCACGGGCGGTGGCATCGTTTTTTAAGCTTTTAAATATTGAATTTAAAATGGAGGTTAAAAGCAAAGCCGCACAAAGCGATGCCAACGCCTTGATAGATTTTTTAATATTCAATCCTAAAATCTCGAATATCATTTCTAATAGAAAGCTCCACGAGGTCATATCCTCTGCCGCTTGTCCTATTGCTTCGGGATCATTGCTGAACAGTCCTTCGGGCAGTAGCTCCCTTATATCATCGGGCAATCCTTCAAGAAACTCTTCATATTCGTCGGGTACTACCTCTTCTGCATATATTCCGATTGAAAAAGCAGAAAAAAAGATGATAAGGATAATAAAAAATATAAGCTTCTTTACCATGATGACAGTTCTCTTGAAACATTGATTATTTCTTCAATGAGTGGCAAGCTAAGGACCAGTATTTCTATTTTTCCGATCGTGTCTATACCGTTTGCCAAAGCGCCCTCATCACAGTCCCTGCATATTTCACTTGTAATTTGTGTTATGTATGCTATGCTTATTGCTTTCAATATAAGGGATAGATATTCTACCGAAAAAGCTCCACCCGACAGCTCCTTGAGATACTTTAGTAGTGGCTCGGATATTGTAATAATTAATCCAAACAAAATAAGCGTTCCTGCCACTCTACCCGGTAAAACAAATCCCGAGCTATAGTTTTTCAAAACCACGAACAACAATGCACACATAATACCTAAAGCACAAATTTTTACAGTGTCATTCAAAGCTCAAACACATCCTTGATCTTTTCAAATAATGATTCAAGCTCGCCTATGAGCAAGAGAAAT
Organism: Eubacteriales bacterium; assembly: GCA_045125655.1. GTDB lineage: Bacteria > Bacillota > Clostridia > Oscillospirales > CAG-272 > RGIG4608. The sequence goes on from JBGVNP010000109.1 coordinate 49,666, forward strand.
ACGACCACCATTCCCGATATGATGAGCATAAGTCCCTGCTCGTCCCTGCCCGATTTGTTAAGTATCTGCGCCACAAGTGAAATTAGCAATCCTATTCCTGCAATTTTAAATATCAAGTTTATTTCCATTTACAGCAATATCAAAAACAGCGAAAGCGATATTGAAACACTGATCGCTAACGATAGCTTTTTGTCCTTTCTTCTTTTTTCATAATATATCTTTCTCAGTTCTTCAAGCTCCAAGCTATATCTATCACATGATCTTATCTGCTCGGAAAGGTATCCTCTGCCATAATCCGCAGAAAAACGGTATAAAACGTCTATTGCATCCTCATCAATAAAGAACGACGCTCCGTCAAGCGCTTTGTCAAGCGTTGAAGTGTTTTTGCAATCATTAATACCACAAAGCTCCAACAGCTCAGGGGAACAAGAGCCCATTATCGAGTCTATCGGCTTCATATAGCATTCAACTTGATTTTTTATGTATTTTAAGAGTTTGATGTAGGCGTCGAGCTGTGTGCATTTCTTTTTTTGAAAGCTATCCCTAGCAAGATAAAACCATATTCCCGAACCGACAAGACATATTCCGCCAAGAAGTCTATAAATGAGCATTTGCTTCCTCCCAAGTGCTTACGTTATAAATAAAAGTATTGCCTTTCCCTCTTTTTATCCCCACGTAATAATCAAATATACGGTGCTCGTGAAGCTCGGCAAGTGCAGTTCGCGAAAGAACGTCACGCAGAGTATGCCCGTGGCAGGTAGCTATCAATGGCACCCCAGCCCCCTGAGCGTCAATTATCGCGCTCGATTCATCCTTATCCCCTATCTCATCGCAAACTATCACTTGAGCATTCATGCTTCTCACGGCTATCTCAATTCCGTTTTTCTTTGGATATGAGGATAAAATACTGACAAGGGATAACTTGTCGTCCAAATCAAAAGCAAGCTCGTCGCGCGTATCTATAACACATACTCTTTTGGCTTGTCTGCCACTCGACAGCTCCCTTATTATTGATCTCAGAAGTGTGGTCTTTCCAACGCCAGGTGGAGAGTATATTATGACCGATCCACCTCTTATAATTGAAGATATTTCACTTATATCCACTCTTATTTTATTGGGTAATCTGATGGCTATCTCGGAAATATTGTAAACTCCGATTATTTTGCCGTTGTCAACGCTTGCAGAGCCAATAATACCCACTCTGATACCGTTTTCAAGTGAAATATAGCCGTTAATAACAGTATCTCGAAAAGCGTATAAGGAATGCTTTGTCAAGTTCACCGTTATTTCGTCCATCTGCTTAGAATTTATTATCACGTTAAGCACGTCATTTTCACCTGAAACAACAAGATATGCGTTCCTATCCCTTCTGATTCTGATCTCCTCTAATATAAGATTTTCCTTTACATATGAAGAAATTGCAGTCCTTAATCTATCCGGAAGAAATGATAAATCATATTTGTTCATTTGCTTGTCCTCTCTTGTATATTAATCTTTATGAGGCAAGTATTCAAAATATTACACAAAATAATAGAATTGCTATTGAATTATTATGTAAAATATGCTAAAATATTATCGAAACTAAAGATTGCCGTGATTTTTTCGGCAATACGGAGGAACTATGAAAAAATATATTTTGGCTTTAGATGAAGGTACAACGAGTGCAAGAAGCATTCTTTTTGACCGTGATTGCAACATCGTTTGCTCTTCTCAACACGAATTTACACAGTATTATCCCCAACCCGGTTGGGTTGAACAGGACCCTATGGAGATATACGCCAATCAGTATGCCACTCTTACCGAGTGCATCGCAAAAAGCGGCATATCAACGGACGAGATTGCAGGTATAGGCATTACCAACCAGAGAGAAACAACCATTCTTTGGAACAAAAAGACGGGAAAGCCAATCTACAACGCCATCGTTTGGCAGTGCAGACGTACTGCCGATATTTGCGATGAGCTTGTTAAAGCCGGACACTCAGATTACATTAGCAAGGCCACGGGACTTCGCATAGATGCTTATTTTAGCGGCACGAAGATCAAATGGATACTTGACAACGTTGAAGGCGCGAGAGAAATGGCTGAACGGGGCGAATTGCTCTTTGGAACTGTTGACACTTGGCTTATCTGGAAGCTCACCGAAGGTCGCATACACGTAACAGATGCCACAAATGCTTCCCGAACAATGCTCTACGATATTGAAAGAGGCGTTTGGGATGAGAAGCTTCTTGAGATACTTAATATTCCGGCATCTATTCTTCCCAAAATCTGCTCAAGCAGTGAAATATACGGATATATGGATATTATGGGCTCATCCGTTCCAATCTGTGGAATAGCGGGTGACCAACAGGCAGCTTTGTTCGGTCAATGCTGCTTTAAGGACGGAGAAGCTAAAAATACATACGGCACGGGATGCTTTCTCCTCTCTCATACAGGAAATCAAAGAATCATATCAAGAAACGGTCTTATAACCACAGTAGCAGCTACTGAAAGCGGAAAACCATTGGAATATGCCTTGGAGGGCTCAGTTTTCGTCGGTGGTGCAGTTATTCAGTGGCTCAGAGATGAGCTTAAGGTCATAAACGAATCTAAGGACAGCGAATATTTTGCCACCAAGGTAAAGGATAATGCAGGAGTCTATCTCGTTCCCGCATTTGCAGGCCTCGGTGCTCCTCACTGGGATATGCACGCGAGAGGCACTATTACAGGACTCACACGCGGTTCAAATGTTTATCATATCATTCGCGCGGCTCTTGAGTCGATCGCATATCAATCTAATGATGTATTAAGCTCCATGGAAGCCGACACCGGTAGGGATATTACCTCCCTCAAGGTTGATGGCGGTGCATCTTCAAATAATTTCCTTATGCAATTCCAAGCGGATATTTCAAACGTTGAGGTTATACGTCCCACACTCACAGAGGCAACGGCTCAGGGTGCTGCATTTTTGGCAGGCCTTGCGGTTGGATTTTATAAGGACAGAGATGAACTTAAATCCATAGTAAGCGGTAAAGCTTCATTTACTCCTAAAATTGATAAAGAAAAACGTGACATGCTTCTTGAGGGCTGGCAAAACGCCATCGGAGCTTGTAAAAAAGCATAGAGAGGAGATCTTTATATGGCAATTCAGGTAATTGATAAAAAGGTTCTTTCATCCAACGGAAAGAATATGCTCGCAGGAAAGGTATATTTACCCGACGGTGAGATCAAAGGTTACTTTCATGTTGTTCACGGTATGACTGAGCACATCGGCAGATATGACTACTTTATGAGAGCAATAGCCGAAAACGGATATATCACCTTCGGCTACGATCATCTCGGTCACGGCTATACTGCAAAGGATGACTCCGAGCTCGGTTTTATTGCCGAGAGAGACGGCGACGATCTTCTCGCACGTGACGTAAAAGTATTTTCCGATGCTATAAAATCAGAATACGGCGATCATCCCTATTTCCTTATGGGACACAGTATGGGCTCGTTCGTTGTAAGAATGTCCACCCAAAACTACTTAACTCCCGACAAGCTTATAGTTATGGGAACAAGCGGTCCCAACCCCATTGCAGGTGCAGGTCTTTTGATATGCAAGCTCCTTCGCGCGATAAAGGGACCAAGACATATTTCCGCATTTGTTGATAACGTGGCATTCGGTAGCTATAACGATCATTTCAAGGAAGAAAACGATCCTCGTTCGTGGCTCACCAACGATATTGAGGTTCGTAAAAAATATGATGCGGATAAATTCTGCACGTTTAAATTTACCATCTCCGCTATGCACGATCTTATTTCTATGAACAAGAATTGTAATACGGATGCTTGGTTTAAGTCCGTTGCAGGCAAAATGCCAATCCTTCTTATTTCGGGCGAGGACGACCCCGTTGGCGATTACGGCAAAGGTATTCGCATCTGCGAGGAAAAGCTTAAGGCAAACGGCGCCGAGGTAGTTACTAAGATATATAGTGGATACAGACACGAGATCCTTAATGACACTTCGAGAGATATGACTATCAAGGATATTCTTGAATTTATTAAATAATTTTTGATCCCACGGCATTGACCGTGGGATCTTTTCATATAATAAGTAAAAACGAAAGGAGCTTATTATGTGGAATAAAATCAAGCCGTACGTTATATCCATTATCATTCCTCTTGCGGTGGGTGGACTTTCTGCAGTGTTGACTATGGGAAATATGGATATTTATAATGAGGTCAAAACGCCACCCCTCTCTCCGCCGTCAATCCTTTTCCCCATTGTTTGGACGGTTTTATATCTCCTTATGGGAATAAGCGCGGTAATAGTTTACAAGAAGCAATCGAACGATCCTAAAGAGGCGGCATCGGGCATCAAGGCATATGCAATAAGTTTATTCTTTAACTTTTTATGGAGCATATTATTCTTCAATTTCAAATGGTTTGGATTTGCATTCTTTTGGTTGCTTGCACTGTTATTTTTCATTATAAAAACCATTGTATCCTATTACAAGGTAAGCAAGATCGCGGCATATCTGCAAATCCCCTATGCGATTTGGGTTGCATTTGCCGGATATCTCAACTTTGGAATCTGGATGCTGAATATGTAAAAAAGAAGCCATCAGGTGATGGCTTCTTTTAAATTGTTATATAAAATATCTTCAATCAGCTTTTTAAGGGTATTTTCATCATTCGTGTATTCCCCGTTATCCACCAATTTGGCAATAACATTGCAAAGGATTCGGCGAAAATAATCGTTTCGGGCATAGCAAAGGCAGTTATCCGCAGCATTCACCGTACAGATCACTTTTCCAAGAGGATGCTTTCTCGCATATCCCCTTAATTGAAGCTCCAGATAATCCTCGCTCTCTCCTATTTCAAATTGGATGTGAGAGACTGTTTTAGGTAATACACAACTTTTATCTAAATATTCAAGAGCGTCCTCGTCTACGCTACTGCCCGTTAATAGCCAAGTCCAACCGAGCTTTTTATATTCCATACCGAGTGCCCGCGCTATTTGCATATCAACAAGTTCGCAATCCTCAAGCTCATAGCTCATATCCTTTGACTTCATTCGCTTAACTATTTCATTAGCAAGGTAGGGATTTGGCTTAACAAAATTTGAAAAGGCATTGTAAAGCGCGATTCTGCAACCGTTCGCGTTCGCCTCTTGAATATATCCAAGCAAAAAGCTCTCCAAAGATGAAAGATCCTTTAGATCATCGTTTGAATAAAGCTCATTTGTCCAAGAGAGACTAATAGCATAATGATGCTCTATCGCGAAATTTTCAAGCAATGATTTTTCAGAAATATTGCTTGATATTATAAGAGAGTTTGTTTCATTCCATATAAGATCACAATTTTTCTCATTTATTTCAAGTGTAGAGTCAAAATGCTTTCTAAGTTCAATATGCGAAAGAAGATAAATCGGATGCCCTGCAAATCTTGGCAAAACAGAACAAAATGCCTTGAATTTTTCATAATCAGATGCATCACCCGTAATATATTTTTCATCCACTCCGCAATGGCGCATAGCATCAAGCTTATAAAAATCATTTGTCAAAAATGCTTCAGTAATATTGTTATACACTCTATCGCTCGGCTCTTTTTGTGAGCAAAGAGCTATTATCGGCATATCCTTGGCATATTCAAAATACAGCTTTTTTGCCGTTTCACTGTGCAAAAGATAATTATCGTTCATTTGCTCACCTCTTTTCTACTGTATTATACAACATAATTTAAAAACTTGCAATAAAAATAATAAAACTATTTACTAAATGTCAAAAATATGGTATAATTATTAAGATATTTTACGAAGGAGTTATTATTATGGAAAATAAATTACTCACATTACTTGAAAATGACGCCACCCTCACTCCCGAGCAGCTTGCAAAAATGCTTGAAAAAGAGGTTGGCGATATAAAGAAGATGATTCTTGATTATGAAAAACAAGGCATCATTCTTGGATATAAAACGCTCGTTGACTGGGATAAGACCTCTCGCGATTACGTTACTGCTATCATTGAGGTTAAAACTACTCCTCAGCCCGAGCGCGGATTTGACAGAATAGCTGAAAAAATCTACAACTATCCCGAGGTTGAAAGTCTATATCTTATTTCAGGCGGATTTGATTTTGCAATCATACTTGAGGGCAAAACACTGCGCGAGGTAGCTCTTTTCGTTGCTGAAAAGCTCTCCCCCATATCTCATATTCAAAGCACGTCAACTCATTTCGTTTTGAGAAGATACAAGGACAAGGGCGTTATCTACGGCGCGGCCCCCGAAGTCGATGAAAGAGAGATCTTTGGCGAATGATCGATTATAGTAAAATCCTACCGCAAAAGATCGTGGATATTCCAAAATCGGGCATAAGAAAGTATTTTGATATGATCACCCCCGATATGAAGGACGTTATCTCGCTTACCGTCGGTCAGCCCGATTTTGTCACTCCTTGGCATATCCGCGAAGCAGGTATCCAAAGTCTTGAAACGGGAAAGACTTTCTATACCGCAAATGCAGGTCTTGAGGAATTAAGAATAGAAATTGATAATTATATGTCCCGTCGCTTTGGATTACATTACGATCCCAAAAACGAGATTATTGTAACTGTTGGCGGTTCAGAGGCAATAGATATTGCTATGAGAGCTACACTTGATATAGGCGATGAGGTAATCATCCCCACACCGTCCTTTGTTTGCTATGAGCCATTAGCAAAAATGGCAGGTGCAACTCCCGTGATCCTTGAAACATATTTTGAGGATGAATTTAAAATTGATCCTAATAAACTGCGTTCACTTATAACAAACCGAACAAAAATGATTGTGCTTCCATTTCCCAACAATCCTACGGGTGCAATTATGACACGCGAGGAGCTTGATGAGATAGCCGATATAGTTAGAGATACTAATATAGTTATTCTGTCTGATGAGATATATGCGGAAATGACATACGGCGGCAAGCATTGCTCAATAGCATCTATTGACGGCATGAGGGAGCGAACGATAGTTGTAAACGGTTTTTCCAAGGCATTCGCTATGACCGGATGGAGATTGGGTTGGGTATGTGCGCCCGCGCCCATCACCTCACAAATGCTTAAAATTCACCAGTATGAAATAATGTCATCTCCCACAACATCGCAGTTCGCGGCAATTTCTGCTCTCAGAAACGGTGATGACGATATAGCATATATGACAGCCGAATATGATAGAAGACGAACACTTATATATAACAAGCTTGTAGATATGGGTATTGAAAGCTTTGAGCCGCGCGGCGCGTTCTATATCTTCCCTAAAATATCACAATTTGGTATGAGTGGCGAAGAATTTTGCTCCGAGCTACTCAAGAGATACCACGTTGCTATAGTTCCCGGTGAAGCCTTCGGTAAAACGGGCACAGGATTTGCAAGGATTTCATATGCATATTCCGTTAATCATATCAACGAAGGTCTTGACAGAATGCAAAAATTTATAAATGAAATAAAAAAATAGAGATGCCAAGCATCTCTGTTTTTTTATTTAATTAATTTTCTTAATTACTTTCATATTTTTCCAAGTTTAGTTTTTTAAAATCCAAAAATTTAATTACATATTTTGCTTCTTCTTTAACATTTCATTGAGTTCAACGATATTTCTTCGAATAATCGAATAAATAATAGCCCAAATCACGATATATCCTATCACAAAAATCACTGAGAATACTATGATCGGTATTATTCCCAAATCAATCCAATCATTAATTAAATATACACCGAGATAGCTGATATACAGGATACAACCGTGAATTAAAATGGCTACCATTATAGGCAAGCGCTCAATTTGATAGATGGCATTCATACCACCGGCAACAAAAGCAAGTAATGTCAACGAAAATATACCGATGCATACTTCATTAACAGTCAAGGTTTGTAGATCAACAGCTTGCTGAAAAATTAGATAAACTATTGCCAAAATAATCGGTCCAAAACCGCAAGCAATAGATCCACGACGCAAAAACTCCAAAACAAACTTTTTCATATTTCTTCATATCTCCTTCTGATTTCCGCAAAGCAACGCCTTGAAACATATTCTCGATAGCCACATTGAAATACGGCATCAATACCACCGCTATATACTGCGTCAAATCTCTGAATTCGGTGTTCATTGGCAAGAGTTGATTTGTTAATGCGGATAAAATAAGATGGCAAAATATCCTCTAATTCTCTTAGTCTGTCTTTGAGCAAAAAGCGGTTGCCTTTCGTATCAATAGCAATTACCTTTCTTTCAATAACAGTAATGCACTCTATTTCTCCGAAAGAAAGCTTTCGTATTTCTTCTTCACTATGTCCTATAATAAAGTCTGCTCCTGAAAATCTATGCACGAGATCTTCTATCTCTTGTGTCAGAGAAGAAGGCGCGTGCACTATGGCTATTATTTCTTCTTCAGCATCTTTATCAATAATGAGTTTGTACTTCATTTTCCTATAATCCTTATTGTTTTTTCATTTGTCTAAGAAAGCAGAACACGGCAATCACCGTTATTGCTACACTATATAGAACAATCGGCAAAATATGTGTTGCTGCAAGCCCGAAATCTCCGCTAAACAACGCTTTTTCCATTTCGACTGCGTGAACGAATGGAAGAGCATTGGCTATGTTCTCAAAGACTCCACCCACAAGTTTCAAATCGAACCACACGCCCGAAAGCCACGCAGAGAGATTGGTAAGTAATGCTCCACAGATGCCGCCGACCTGCTTAACTCCAAAAACACTACCGCACAAAAGTCCAAGTGCAATATTGAAAACAGCCATAGGTATCATACCGATAATCGAATAAACAATGTTCACGCTTAGCGTAAGCCCCAAGGGAATAGCAAACAAATAGCATATTATCGTCTGTCCAAGAGCAATAGGCAAAAGTGGAAGCATATATCCTATGATGAAGTCAAATCCTGTAAGCGGTGTCGTGTATAGTCTTTGTAAAAGAGCACTTTCACGATCTTTGGCAACCAAGGTTGCCGAAAACAACGTCATAAATGACAGTCCAAACACGGTAATACCTGGAGTCAACGTGTCGATCTCAAACAAACTCACAGGTATATTTGTCTGCAAGGCGCTGAGAAGCAATAGTAATACCAACGGGAATCCCAAGCCGAAGCCGAGATTGATAGGATCGCGCAAAATCTCTTTTGTACATCTTTTAGCAAAGGTCATCATTCTCATCACATGCCCTCCTTTACGATGGAAATAAATGCCGATTCAAAGTCGTTTATATTCGCTTTTGCTTTAAGTTCCGATACCGTTCCTACGGCAAGGAGTTTGCCGTTTTTCATAATACCGATACGGTCGGAGAGCGACTCAGCTTCTTCCATATAGTGCGTAGTTAAGATGATAGTAATTTTGCCTTTGAGTGAGCGAATGGTTTCCCAAAGCTCGTGTCTTGCTATAACATCAAGTCCAAGTGTAGGTTCGTCTAAAAATAGAATTCGAGGCTCGCTGATTAGTGCCATTGCTATGCTGACACGACGTTGCCATCCTCCCGATAGTTTTCCTGCCTTTCTGTTTAAAACACCTTCCAAAGCAAATTGTTCGGACAACTCTCTGATTTTCACAGAGGTCTTTTCTTTTGAAAATTCGTAAATACCGCAAATTAGCTCTAAATTTTCTTTTACGGAAAGCCCCGGCGCAACGGCGGTTTCTTGCGGAGAAACACCGATCAACCGTTTTACTCGTTCTGATTCCTTTGTAACACTGTAACCGCCAACAAAGGCATCTCCATCCGTAGGCTTTGTCAAGCAGGAAAGTATTTTAATGGTTGTAGTCTTTCCCGCGCCGTTTATGCCAAGCAGAGAGAAAAGTTCTCCCTCGGGTATTTCTAAATCAAGCTTATCTACGGCAGTTATATTTTTGTACTGCTTAACAAGTTCAATCATTTTTATTGCTTGCATTTATTTTTCCTCCGTTTCGTTTATCGCTTGTAAATATTATTATAACAAACAAAAACGGAGAATTGTTGTTTTTTGTCTTATCGGTAGTTTCTGATGTCTAATCGGTTTTGATAAATCCCCGATTTCCTTTTTTCTGCCTATGTTATGTAACTTTAGGGTAAACTCACCCTTAGAAGCAAAACAAAAACGGAGTCCGATTGGACTCCGTTTTCATTTTGTGAGTCACCCCAACAATTTTGAACCTTTGCATCAACCAAGCAAAAATCCCAAAACAGCAAAAATAACTGTTGGACACAATATCAAAAACCATATGTATTTATCACAGCTCAGTTTGATATCTTTATTGTGTTTTTTTATTTTCCTCAAACCGTATATTGGAAAATGAATCACATCAAAAGATTCTGTGTCATTTTTATTTAATTGAACAACAAATGTAGCGTATGAAAAGCTTATTTTTCTCCTTGACATAACCCGCGGATGATAAATAATCTTTACAATGTCCTTTATGGATATTTCTCTATTTTCTAAAAACAGAGTATCTTCATTTATCACTCCCAAAATCTTGCCAAAAGTGAAACGATTAAAAATTGACAAAATGATAAAAGGACAAATGAATATACCGTACATCACAGCAATTACAGGCATTGCACCTGACATTTCCACAATAGTATTCCAAATATCAAAATTTCCTTTTCTCAACTCCTGCATTATTATCATTACAGGAATAGCAGGAAGAAATGCAAGCATTATGTAAATATATGTATTGAAATATTGCCAACGAATCTTTTCTCCGCCTAATTCATCTAATGTCAGAGTTTGTTTCTTTGTGTTGTTTTTAAGCAGCTTCAAAAACAAAGGGAAATTTTCTTCCTGCGATTTTACTTTTAAGACCTTAGGAAATGCGCAAATAGTGTGTGGCTTGCCCTTTTCAAACAAAATATTAATCGTATATTCTTTTAATAATTTTGATTTTTTTATTTGAACAGACGCTATATTGAGCGGAATTCTCTTAGTATCCGTAACATTTTCGCCTGACAAACAGGCTATTAAAAAGTGGGTTTCTGTAAGACCGAAATATGCGAACTGCTGAAAACCATTATATTTAATATATCCAAAAATAGGATGCATCAAGGTTTCACCATCTTGTAACATACCGGACAATGTTTCTATCATATGTTGATCATTTGCCATTAAAACACCGCCTTTCTTTTTTATTATATCACAAAATCAGAATTTTTTCAAGATATTTAGCTTTACACTCCTTCTTTGTAATTCGACTGTTATATATCGGGTGCTTGATTATACCATTTATTTCCATATGTCGTCAATACATTCGACAATCTTCGTCATCAAGAATCGTTCAACATTATTCGACAAGCTGTGCTTTGGCACTTGATTATATTCAGTTGTCAAGGATCAATTTTGTCTTTCTCGGAAAAAACAAAAAGCCGCTGATAAGCAGAGTCCTAAATTAAGAACTCTCACTTACCAGCGGCTTCACATATATGTCTGGATCACCAACTGATGTTTCAAAGTATATGACCTGATAAGGATTTAACGTGACATTGTTTCAGACCAACCTTACCGTCGTTATACCGTTTTATTCAATTTAATGCAACCTGCCCGACCGGAGCATAAACATCTATCTGCTCGTGCCGTCGGCTCTTTCTCTGTGATACGTATTTAACACCGCAACGGGGACATTCCACCTTAACCTTTCCGTCTGCGTTTCGGTATCCTACAACTTTTTCCGCGCAGTTTACGCAATACATAACTGCGGGCTTCCATTCTTGTGTTTGCATATAAGTAATTTACCCTCCTTTTTAGGTACAAGCGAGGGAGAACATCATACTGCTAATACAGGCTGGGATCTCCTGCTGTGCGGTATGATCTCGCTTGTGTCTATCTTGAATCCGTAAGCCGGGGCTTTTGGTTTACGGATATCAATACGTTTTAATGCTGCCAGCAAGGACTCCTTGCACTTGGCAATCATCCACAATTAATATGCTTCTTTTATTTTCTGCACGAACTCGTCAAACTGCTCGCACACCTCACACGGTCGGAGGATGCGAACCTTCCCTCTTGAGCCTACCACACAAGAATACTCACGGTGTTGATATTGAAGTCAAAATAGATAAAGAAATATCCCCACGCGGCTCTACCAATTCCCGTATATAATTTTTGATAAACACATTTGTAGTAGTACTTTGAAGACGATGCTTGAGTTCGATTGCCTCTTTTTCATCTTCATTTATAATCAAAATATTATTCTTCATATGCTCGCCCATACGCCAATCGGCATTGGTTTCACCTTGCATTGTAAAACCAATGCCATCATTTTTATTTGCCGTAAACAGCAATTTCCTTTCTTTTATGCTCGCTTTGATGATGAAGCTTATCTATGAGTTTTCTTTTTTCACTTGGAATTTCTTTGCCGCAAAGAAACGCATCAAGTTCGGCGTAAGTCACACCCATTTCGCCCTCGTCGGTCTGACCGTCAAAAAGTGCCGCTGACGGAGCCTTTTCTATGATTTGTTTGGGAGCGTTCAGGTGGCGGAGAAATTCATAGATCTCGGTTACGGTCAGATCAGCGATCGGATTGAAGTCGTGCGCCCCATCCCCCCACTTGGTAAAGTATCCAACGTATGCTTCGCTACGGTTGCCCGTACCTGCCACAAGTCTGCCTTCGCTTGCGGCGATAGCATAGAGTGTCAGCATACGGAGCCGGGGAGCCATATTCGCAAGCGCGGCAATGCTTGGGGTTGTTACACCCTCCAATGCTTGCAGCTCCGCTTCCTTTATGGGTGTCAGATCGACGGTTCTCGTTTCGATACCGTAATGCTCGGCTACTGACATTGCATCTACGGTATCCTCATCATAGTTGCGCTTGGACGTACACGGCATAATGATTCCGATTGTATTATCACAAGCGGCTTTGCAAAGGATGCCGACAAGTGCGGAGTCCTTACCGCCGCTATTGCCATAGACGATACCCTTTGCTCCGCTTTCCGCAAGAACCGATTTTATAAATTCAACTCTTTTTTCAAATTCGATCTTATAATCTC
>JBGVNP010000110.1:0-2327 GCA_045125655.1 Eubacteriales bacterium
AAGGCTAAGTACGAGAGACTCAAGAAGCTCGTAGAATTTTACAATGTATAATTAAATTATGCAATAAAAGGCTCTCCCTCGAGTAATCGGGGGAGAGTTTTTTGTATACCGAAAACCACGCGATAGTCGCGTGGTTCAAAATAGGTTAACCGGTGAGATTTTAAAAATGGTGCATGATAGGAAAATGAAATCGCCAATTCGTCATCCCGAGCGTGATGAGTGGGGAACGAAGACTAAGAGCCAACCACGAGGGATCTCCGTGTTGGAGCCTTTTACCTTTTAGGCTTTTGCAAGGGAGAAACTCCCACTTGCACGAGACTAAATTTGCAGGCGGTTCGAGGTAGGAGATTCCTCGTCGCATGTTTTCGTCTCCGATTTCGGTCTCTGCCGCTCGGAATGACGGATTACCAACCCGTTTACGGGTGGCTAGTAACAATTGCATGGCTGGCAGGCCAATACACGGCGCACTTGTGCGCAGCCAGTAACAGGTAGGGCTATGCCCGAAAATGAAATACCCCCGGTTCGTGAACTGAACCCATAAAAACGGACATTGAAATAAAAGACCTCTTGTAGTAGAATAGAAATATCTACTGCAGGAGGTTTTTTGTATGGGAAATATAAAAGGACAAAAACATTATTCGGAAGATATAAAAGCACAGATACGCAAGGAACACGAAGAAGGCGCATCAACACATTTTTTAGAAAGAAAATATGGGATAAGTCGTCACTCAATAGCATCTTGGTGTGGGCTGAGGGCTAGTGTGAATGAGAGGAAGCTAAACCCAAAACGTAGAGGACGTCCAACAAACAAACCCGAAGATTTGGAGAAGAAAGTTAAACGCCTTGAAATGGAAAACGAGCTTCTGCGAAATTTTCTTCAAGAATTGGAAAGGGAGTGAGAGCAAGCATAAAATACAGAGTAATTCATCGCTTTAAGAACAAATACAGTGTGCGGGATATGTGTAGCTTCTTTAGAGTATCCCGTAGCGGTTACTATGCTTGGACTAAAAATGTAGATAAAGAAGATCCGGACAAGCAAATAGGTGAGCTAATAAGAGAATGCCAAAAGAAAACTCGTCAAACATACGGTTACCGCCGTGTTCAGATATGGTTATTGCGTGAATTTGGACTTGTAATGAACCACAAAGCTGTACTTCGTGTAATGAACAAGTACAATTTACTATCCAAATCTCGCAGAAAACGTAAATGGGTACAAAACTGTGAGAGCATACACAGATATACTAATCTTCTTGAACGAAACTTCTATGCCGAGCGTCCTAACTTGAAATGGTGTACAGATATATCTTACATACCAACCAAAGATGGGTTCGTTTATCTTTCTGTAATTAAGGATTTGTACGACAATTTTGTCGTTGCATACAAGGTAGGAACTGAAAACAACAACAATCTTGTTTACGAAACGGTTAAAGCGGCAAAAAGAGAGGCCACTGCAGAGCTGCAACTCCACAGTGACCAAGGCTTTCAATACACTTCAGAGGGGTATTTTAAGCTAACAAAATCTTACCACATAACGCCGTCAATGTCAAGTCCGGGAACACCATTAGATAATGCTTGTGCTGAAAATTTCTTCAGCACACTTAAATCCGAGTGGTTTCACCACTACAAACCGGCGACCAAGGAGGAGGCTCGCCTCCTCCTTGGTGAGTACATTCATTTCTACAATTACGAACGTATTCAACTAAAAACAAAACTGACACCGTACGAAAAACGATGTCAGTTTCAAGAAATAACGAGCTTTTAAGAGCAAACCAGAGCTATTCTACGAATGGGTTTTCTATTTCGTGTCCATTGCCTTGGGTTCACTCCAGGGAAGCTTCTGCCTTTTGTTTTACGCATCTATGAGAATAAATGAAAAATAAAGTTTACATTTTTATAAAAAACGATACTTGTCGAGTGAGGACACAGGTTAATGTAATCAACCTATAGATATGTTGAAATATATCATTCCTCCGATTTCATCGCGTCTTGCTCTTGCGCGTAGACCTACTTCACGCAAAAGCGAAAGGGAAGACTCGAGAGTGCTTTCAAAATGCCCGATCCTATCGCTGTAGTTTGTGCTGTGCGGCGCTTCTCTTTTTCTTTGGTCGAGCATCGTATCAACGAGGATTTCACATCTTTCAACGTTCATATCCATAGCATGCGCTTTTTCTATTGCAATCATTCTGTCAGTTGCGTCACCAAGTCTGAGAATGCAGCGCGCATGCCTTTCCGAAAGACCGTATTCTATAATTTTTCTTCTTGCCTCATCACTAAAGCTTAGCAACCGTATTTTGTTGGCAATGAATGACTGGCTAACCCCTAAAATC
>JBGVNP010000111.1:0-29125 GCA_045125655.1 Eubacteriales bacterium
AATTACTCCGTAGGAGTGATTTTCGTAGTTTTGAAAGTATGGTGCATACGTCACGCTTGCGTGTAAGTATGTGCCGTGCTTTCTAAACCGATAATTCGTTTGCGAATTATCGAAAATTTATGTAAAGTCTGCTCAAACCAAAAATGCACAAACCGCACGGCGTCTGGGCGAAGCCGCTTTAAAAAGGTTTTTGCGCCACTTTTCCCAAAAAGTGGCATCCTCTTTTCTTAAACTAACTTTTTATACTCACCGCTAAATCCCAATTTACACAAAAACGGCAGGGATAGCTCCCTGCCGTTTTAAATTTTATTTAATTATTTAGCCATTGTTTCAACGATCTCGCTTGCCTTTGCAAGTGCTTCGTCGATCTTGGATGCATCCGCGCCACCTGCCATAGCAGAATCGGGACGTCCGCCGCCCTTACCGCCGGTAACTGCCGCAACAGCTCCAACGAGCTTACCTGCGTGAACGCCGTTTGCAACTGCGTCCTTGCCTGCAACTGCGATGAAATTGAGCTTGCCGTGTGCATTTACCGCAAGCACTGCAACAGTATCGGGATACTCTGCCTTGATCTTATCACCAAGTGTTCTTGCACTGTCAACATCCATACCCTCGGCATTGAATGCGATGAGCTTAACGCTCTTAATCACCTTAGCGGAATTAAGAACTCCGTCGAGCTTGGATGCCGCGATCTTATTATTAAGCGCCTCGATCTCCTTCTTAAGAGAAGCAATCTCGCCCATTACTGCATTTGCGCGCTTTGTGAGGTCATTTGCATTGGGAACCTTAAGCTCTGCCGCTGTCTGATTGATAAGTGCCTCCTGCTTACCGATAAGAGCAAGCACGCCAAGACCTGTTACCGCTTCAATTCTTCTTACACCTGCCGCAACGGAAGATTCACTTGTAATCTTGAAAAGACCGATCTTACCTGTATTGTCGCAGTGTGTACCGCCACAAAGCTCTGTTGAGAAGCTACCCATCTTTACCATACGAACAGTCTTGCCGTATTTCTCGCCGAAGAGTGCCATAGCACCTTCCTTACGAGCGGTTTCGATGTCTGTTTCCTTTGTTACGATCTCGTTAGCTGCGAGAATATGCATATTAACAAGTGCTTCAACCTCTTTAAGCTCCTTCTCTGTGAGAGCAACGAAGTGTGTAAAGTCGAAGCGACAAATGTTTTCGTCAACGTAGGAGCCCGCCTGCTCAACGTGAGTTCCGAGAACTGTACGAAGCGCCGCCTGAAGAAGGTGAGCTGCAGAGTGATTTCTCTTTATTGCATCACGGCGAACGTCCGCAATATCAGCCATTACCTTATCACCAACGGAGATAGTGCCGTTAGCAACTGTGCAAAGGTGAATGTATACACCGTCAGTTTTCTTTGTATCGTAAACTGTAAGAAGTACGTTATCGGAATAGATAGTACCGCTATCGCCTACCTGACCGCCTCCCTCTCCGTAGAAGGGTGTTTTATCAAGTATAACTGTGCAATCTCCCTCATTTACCGTGTCAACGCTCTCGTCGTTTACAAGGATTGCAAGAACCTTTGCCTCACTTCTGTAGTTAGTATATCCTGTAAATTCTGTCTTGGGAAGGTCTGCGAGAAGATTCTTGGAGCTATCGGACCAACCGCTTATATTGGCTCTTGCCTCTCTTGCGCGGTTTCTCTGATTGAGCATAAGTGCCTTGAACTGCTCCTCGTCGATCTTGAGGTGATTTTCCTCCGCGATCTCGCGTGTAAGGTCGATCGGGAATCCAAAAGTATCGTAAAGCTTGAATACCTCGTCACCGGAAATTGTGTCGCTGTTATCCTTTATCGCACCTGCGATAAGATCGGAGAGAATGGAAAGACCTGCATCGATAGTCGCATCGAATCTGTCCTCCTCCATGGAAAGCACCTTGCGAATGTAATCTCCCTTTTCCTTAAGCTCGGGATATGCCTCGCAGCTCTCATTGATGGCAACGTTCACCATATCCACAAAGAAAGCGTGGTCGATGCCGAGAAGCTTTCCGTGACGGCAAGCGCGACGGATGATTCTACGAAGAACGTAGCCGCGTCCCTCATTTGAAGGAATAACACCGTCAGCTATCATAAACATAGCGCTTCTTGTGTGGTCAGTAATAACACGAATAGAAATATCGTTGTTTGCATCGTTTCCGTAGGTCTTGCCGCAAATCGCGCAAACCTTGTCGATAATTGCGCGAATGGAGTCAACCTCGAACATATTGTCAACGCCCTGCATTACGCAAGCGAGACGCTCAAGTCCCATACCCGTGTCGATATTTTTCTGAGCAAGCTCCTCATAGGTGCCGTCGCCCATATTGTTAAACTGTGAAAATACGTTGTTCCAAATTTCCATGTATCTGTCGCACTCGCAACCGGGCTTGCAGTTGGGATCGCCACAGCCGTACTTTTCTCCGCGGTCAAAGTAGATCTCGGAGCAGGGACCGCAAGGGCCTGTGCCGTGCTCCCAGAAGTTGTCCGCCTTGCCCATACGAACAACGTGGTCGGGATTTACGCCAATGCGATTTACCCAGATGTCGTAGGATTCGTCATCTTCCTCGTAGATGGAGGGCCAAAGGAGATTTTCGGGAATTTCAAGCTCTTTGGTGAGGAACTCCCAGCACCATTCGATTGCCTCTGCCTTAAAGTAGTCGCCGAATGAGAAGTTGCCAAGCATCTCAAAGAACGTGCCATGACGCGCGGTATGTCCAACGCGCTCAAGGTCGGGTGTTCTGATGCACTTTTGGCAAGTGCAAACGCGGTTTCTCGGAGGTTCTTCCTCGCCCGTGAAATACTTTTTCATAGGAGCCATACCGGAGTTGATAAGAAGAAGTGATTTGTCGTTAATAGGTACGAGCGGGAAAGATTTGAGGCGGAGATGTCCCTTTCTTTCAAAGAAAGCAAGATATTTCTCTCTAAGCTCGTTAAGTGATGTCCATTTCATTTTGATTTTTCCTTTCGGTTTATATTAAAAAATTTTCAACTGTGTTAGCACAAATCATGTGCGAGAGGTTGCCACGAGATTCTATCGTTACGGCTACGCCTACACTCCAGAATGACACATAAATGTGTCCGTGGCAAGATTAGTAAGTTAAAATTTCTCACTCAAATCAATCCAATTTGGATTAATAGAATTTATCAATGTTTCTTTTTTTCTTCTAACAAGATTTTTTATGCTTTTTTCGCGCAAAATAGCCTTATTGACATCGGAATATTCTTCATAATAAACCAACAAATCAACATGATACCGTTTTGTAAAACCATCTAATAACTTATTTTTGTGTTCAAATATTCGCCTTTGTAAATTATTGGTGACACCAACATATAAAACTGACTTGGTTTTATTGGTCGTTATATAAACATAATACATAGTATCCTCGCCATTTTATCCAACTGCATCTGCCACGTTGTCATTCTGGAGCGCAGCGATAGAATCTCGTGGCAAAGTTAAACAAAAAAATAAACGCCCCATCCCATGTCAAAGCATAAGGACGAGCGCGCTCGTGATACCACCTTATTTCGCCGCTCCCTCACGGAAACGACCTTAGCAGCTGAAAAATCAGCCCTGCGCTTTAACGGGCGCAAACCGACTTGCCTTTCGGCAGTAGCTCAAGGATAGCTTCACATTCTCCGCCCCGCCGTCTCGCACCAACCGACGACTCTCTGAAGCAGACTGAAAACGCTACTTATTCCTCTCAAAGCCATTAATCCTTGCATATTTTATCATCTTTTGTGCATTTTGTCAATAGATTTTGATAAAAAAAGAAGGCAACCCCAAAGATTACCTTCTATAAATCGATACCGTTATTTTCTAATCAAGTGCGCCACGCGGTCATTTCCACCGTAGTCTTTAATTATCCTGCAATCAAATCCGTGTTCATTCGCGATTTTGCAAAGAGAAGACGCTTGATCGTATCCTATCTCAAAAAGGAAAAATCCGTCTTTTTTAAGATATTTTGAATAACTTGCCACGATAGCGCGATAGAATATAAGACCGTCCTCACCGCCGTAAAGCGCGGCATACGGCTCATTTTTCACCTCAGGCGAGAGGGACTCTATAACCTCTGGGCGAATATATGGCGGATTTGAAAGAATCGCATCAAAGCTACATCCTTCGAGCTTTTCACTATCGCAAAGCACGTCAAAAAGCATTGTTTTTGCGCGCTCTCCAACGCCGTTCAGCTCAATATTCTCGCACGCAAGTGCAAGTGTTTTTTCAAACTTGTCAACAAGGACAGCGCTTGTGTCAGGTCTTTCGCAAAGCGTGGAAATTCCGATGCATCCACTACCCGTGCAAAGATCGGCAAAGCTTGCGTCCCTTGGCAAAAGCTCCACCGCCATCTCAACAAGTCTTTCAGTATCGGAGCGCGGAATAAGACAATTCTCATTAACCTTATACGTCTGACGGTAAAAATCCCATTTGCCGATAACGTACTGCAAAGGTATCCGCTCTTCCCTCTTTGCCACGGCAAGATCGAGCGCAGGACAGTCAATATCCTCATAGCGATGACTTAAAATATATGAAATTTTAATATTGGGCGCAAGCTCACAAAGAAGAATCCTCGCCTCATTCTCATATTCATCGGGAGAAATCTTTAAAAGTCGCGCCAAAAGCTCATTATAATTCATATTTCCTCAACAAAAATTAATAATTTTTTTAAATAATATTATTGCAATTTTTCAAAAATGTGTTATACTGTATATGGAAAATATTTATCTGGAGGTTGATATTATGGAAAAAAGAACAAATTACGGCAAGATTATCGCCATTACTCTCGCAGTAGTTGCGGCATTCACCGCTATGGCGTTCGTTGTTTACAAGCTCTATATCAAGGCACTCTCCGCAGTTTATGAAAACGAAGAAGATTGCGACGAGCTCTTCCTTGAAGAGGATGACAACTGTGAATGCGAATGCATCCAGTGCGACGCAGCGCAGGACGTTGAATAATCAAGCTAAATTAAAGACCCTTTCGCTTTGAAGGGTCTTTTTTTGTTGTCAATTTATAATATCAGCCGTTCTTCATCAATTTCTGCGCTCGAACGTCAGTTCCGTAAAAAGGAAGAACAATATATTCACCAAGAAGTCGGCTCACGATGCGGTCGGTATATTTTTTTTGTATATCTTCCTTTGAAAGATTTGTGCTAACGATGGTCGGCTTTTTACGCATAAGTCGGTCATTGAGCAAATTATAGAGAGTGGAAACCGAGAACTGATTTATCATCTCCGTTCCAAGATCGTCAATAATAAGCAGATCGCACTCGAAATAGCGCTCGATAAGCTCGTTCGACTCATTTGAATAGGATTTGAAGCGTTGAATCTCAAAGCTTGAGAAAAGGTCGATAGCGCCCGTATAGAAAACGTCACTTCCCTTTTCTATAATGCCCCTTGCCACAGCACTTGAAAGGTGGGTTTTGCCAAGTCCCGTACCACCCATCAAAAGAATACTCCTTGACGTAGTGGGATCAAAGGTATCAACGTATTTCTTCAAGCATTCAACGTTTTTTCTCATATTCTCGTGGAATTTCATATTGCCCGCATAGTAATCAAGCGAGAAATTTTCAAAGCTCTGTGTGCGAACAAGCTCTGCAAATCCACTATTCTCAATGCCTGCAAGAGTGAGCGCTTCCTTCATACACGAGCACATAGTGTTGTCAACAAATCCCGTATCCGAGCATTTTGGGCATTCGTATTTGACGTCGGAGTAGTCAACGCTATAGCCATTTTTCAAAAGAAGCTCTGCGCGGCGCTTTTGAAGGGAGAGATTTTTCTCCTTTACCATATCAAGTCGTTCTTTGTAGTTCTCGCCCGAAAGGGATGCGGAAAATATCTCAAGACCAACCCTTGAAAGCTCTCTGTCGATCTCTGCGACATCGGGAATTTTTGTATGCAATTCTCCCGCTCTTTCCTGCGCTCTTTGACGCGCGATCAGATACTTTTGAGAATATTCATCGTATATTTTTTTATAAACGTTACTGTTATAAGCCATAATTGCTCCTAATTTTCAGAATAACTTCTTTTTATAGCGGCATCAAAGAAATCGTCCACGTTAAAGGATGAACCCGACTCCGCCTTCTCCGCTTCCCTTTGCTCCATAATAGCGTTGACCTCGTCAAGCGTCTTGATGCCGAGCGAATACCACTTTTCAAGTATCGCGTTAGCATAATGAATGGACGGCTTGCTTGTCGCTCCCACTGTAATATCGTATGCCTTTTCTATAATATCAAGATCGTATTTGAAATTGGTGATCCAATTTTCAACCTGCTTCTTCTCTTTTGAGGTCAATTTGCGAGAGCCGAGTCCGAATACGCTCTTTATCTTGCCCTCAAGAGCATCTCTTTCCTCTCTTGCATAGAGTGCCTCTGCAAGCACTGCCGCCTCGGTAAAGCCCTCATCAAGACAGGATACTGCCATTTTTTCTATGTAGCGCATCGACTTTATATCCTTTCTTGCACAATGGTGCATAAGAACAAGAATATAATCCTCGTCGAGTCCGAGATATTCAACAAGTCCCATAATGACCTTAATGTCACTTGCGGTGAATATCTTTCCAAGCACGTTTTGGCACTCGTCGATAAGTCCGACCACAAAGTGATTTTTCTCAAGAAGAGCATTAAGCTCGGTACTTGTGTACTGCGGAAGCTCACTTACCCTTGCGCGTCTTGGAACATCAACCCCACCCTTTTCGCTCTTTTCGGATTTTTCAACCTTTTCCGTATTTTTATCCGACTGCCCGTCAAGGGATACTATAATGCCTGCTCCTCTCCAAAATGCGAGCGAGCTTTCAATCTCACTCTCCTCGCAATCAAGAGCCGTAGCAAGCTCCTTTACGTATTTTCCCTCGCGATACTTATCCGCAGATGCGAGAAGTAGCAATACCTTTATATCAAATTTTTTTGCCTTATCAATAAGATTGCACGCTACCGACGGAAGAACACTCACTCCCTCGGCATAGTCAAGTCTTATTTTTTTATTTTCATTCTTTTTCATAAATATAGATGTTATTTATTGTCCTTATCCTTATTTGCGATACGGTAGTTAAGCGTCATAAGAGAATCTCCAAGGTGAACGTTTTCAACGATAAGACCCTCAATTCCGTCAAGCTCCTGTGCAGTAAAATTCCAAATTCCCGAAATGTCGGTATCAGCAATTCTCTGCGCCATTTCAAGAGCATATTCCTTGGGGAGCGTAAGCACGGCTATATCCACCGTATGAGTGGCAACGTATCTTTCAAGCTCATTAATGCTCAAAATCGGAATATCATTTACCTTCTTGCCAATAAGCTCAGGACTGTTATCAAAAACTGCAACAACGTCAACACCGCGCTTTTCAAACATCTCGTTATTCGCAAGTGCGCGGCCGAGATTACCTCCACCGATAATTATCGCTTGAAGTCCCGCACCAACGCCGAGAAGCTCGCAGATGCGCGCATAGAGATAGGTTACGTTATAGCCGTATCCCTGCTGTCCGAATCCGCCAAAGCAGTTGAGGTCCTGACGGATCTGTGAAGCGGTTATATTCATTCTTCTTGAAAGCTCTGCCGAGCTGATTCTCGTCTTGCCCTCTCTCATTATTATTCTCAAATACCTGAAATATCTGGGCAGACGCTTGATAACGGCATCGGGAACGCTATTTTTGTCAAAAGAAAGATTTTCTTCGGTTGAATTGATAATATCTTTATCTTTCATAATTTTTCCTCATTTCACCTTATCATCGTTAATTATTGAGTTTTCCACAGGCAAAACATGTAAAAAACCTTGATTTTGTCGAGTTTTCCACAGTTTCCACAGAGTTTTCCACAGATGTTTGTGGAGAAATTAGTCGAATTTAATCGAGTGGAGAATATGCGCTCGCGTTGAGTGAGGTATCCGCAAAATTACCCTTTTTGTACTCAAAATATCCTGCAAGAGCGATCATTGCTCCGTTATCTCCGCAAAGCGAACGGTCGGGGAGTGCAAAGTGGATACCGCGCTTTTCGCAGAGTCTTGAAAGACTTGAGCGAAGATGCGAGTTTGCCGCCACACCGCCCGAAAGTGCAAGTGAGGTGAAGCCGCTTACGTCAAGCGCCTTATCAACCTTTTGAGTTATCGCCTTTACAACGCAATCGGTATAGGATGCCGCCACGTCGGCATAGCTTATCTCTATTCCCTTTTGAGTATTGGAATTGATATAGTTGAGCGCACTTGTTTTAAGTCCGCTGAACGAAAAATCAAGATTGTCACCCGAAAGCGCGGGGGACGGGAATTTTATTGCCTTTGGATCGCCCTCGTATGCGAGCTTATCAAGAGCCGCACCGCCGGGATAGGGCATTCCCATAACTCTCGCTATCTTATCAAAAGCTTCACCTGCCGCATCATCTCGGGTAGTGCCAAGCTCCTCAAAATCAGCGTAATTGCGAACATTATAAATCGAAGTATGTCCGCCCGAAACCACAAGTGCCAAAAACGGTGGCTTTAATTCGGGCGCTTCGAAATATGCCGCCGCAACGTGTCCCTTTATGTGATCCACGGGAATGAGCGGGATATTGTTGGCAAACGCGAGTGATTTTGCAAAATTCACTCCGACAAGCAATGCTCCGATAAGCCCCGGAGAGCTTGTTACCGCAATCGCACCGAGATCGGAAAGTGTAATTCCCGCCCCGTCAAGTGCCTCGTGAGTTATGCGCGAAACCGCCTCAATGTGCGCTCTGCTTGCAATCTCGGGAACAACTCCTCCATAAAGACGGTGCACGTCGATCTGAGATGCAACAATATTTGAGCGAATATATGGTTTTTCATCAATTATCTCCACAACGGACGCACTCGTCTCGTCACAGGAGCTTTCCATTCCTAAAATATACATGATTAAACTTCCTAAATTAATTTGCTTTTACCATTACAAAAGCATTTTCTCTTGGATTCTGATAAAATCCGTTTCTTTTGCCCGCGATTTCAAATCCGAGCTTTTGATATAAAGAGATCGCGCCAAGGTTACTTTCTCTCACCTCAAGGGAGATAGAAGCAATTCCTTTTTGATCGCACTCGTCAAAAACGCGATTCAATACCGATTGGGCGCACCCCTGTCTTTTATATTCATTTGCAGTTGCCACGTTGATTATCTGCGCCTCGTCAAGCACGTGCGTCACAGTGCAGTAGGCACAAAGCTCTTCACCGTCAAGAAGAACAACACAAAAGCCGCCATCAGTGAGGAAAAGCTCAAGAGCACTCTCACTCCACGGCTCTGCAAAGGTTTTGGCTTCAAGACTCGCAACAAGGGACAAATGCTCCTTTTTTGCAATAAGCAATTCTTTCATATCAATAGCCGAAATTGCCCGAAAGTGAATCGTCGTTTTCGATCCATTCGTTGACGTCGATAACACGGAAGCTATCCTTATTGTCACGAACCACAACGTAAGCAATACCCGCATTTATCACCTGACGCTTGCACATCATACAAGAGCTGGTATTGGGAACGAGCTCCTCGCTTGAAGGATCGACACACGCCATATAGAGTGTTGCGCCAAGCATCTGATCACGAGGGGCGGCAATTATCGCGTTCGCCTCTGCGTGAACGGAGCGGCAAAGCTCATAGCGCTCACCCTGTGGGATGCAGAGCTTTTCTCTCATGCAAAATCCAAGCTCGTTACAGTTTTTTCTGCCCCTTGGCGAGCCATTATATCCCGTTGATATGATAACGTCGTTTTTAACGATAATGGCACCGTATTTTTTGCGCATACAGGTACTTCTTTCAGCAACCGTCTGCGCTATATCAAGATAATAATTTTCCTTTGAGATTCTATCCATCGGATAAGCTCCTTCCGACAAAAAATAATTATACATAGTATATTATAAAATAAAATCAACGCAAAATCAAGGGGTTTTGCCGAAATTGCGCGAAATATTTAAAAGCAAAGAATTGCCCCTCAAAAAGAGGGGCAATCCTTTTTTCACAGTTTATATCAAATAACTCAAATACAATTAAGCAACCATGCTTGACGTTGAGATAAATACCTCACTCAGATGCAATAAAAATTTCTGCATAAAGTCAAGAATAACTCTTGTAAATCCCTCGATCCAAACAGTTACCGCAGGGGGATCAAAAATAACCATGGCAAGTTCCGGCTCGCCACAAATATCGCAGAGTGCGGGTTCTTCTTCAGTGAGGGGTTCAGCATAGCTGTGCATTTCAAGATTTGGCTCACCGTAAAAATCCTCACAAATATCGCACCAATGTCCCTGACAGGTAGGCACTCCCTCGTGTGTGTGCTCGTGATCAAGAGCGTGTGCTGTTTCCTCTGTAGCAAATGCCATAACGCCAATACAAGAAACAAGAAAAATAGCTAAAATAGTTGTAAATAATCCTTTAATTGTTTTTTTCATAATTGCCTCCCTTTTAGTCGTTTTTATCTTGATTTTTCTATTTTATAGCCGAAAAGGAACGATAGCAGTCATTCCCTTTCGGCTATGCCCGACAAGTCGGGCATAGCGTTTGGTTTGGAGTTTGGATTAATGGATTTTATTTATTATACAAAGCCGAAAAGCTTCTTTAAAAATGAAATGATCATCATAATCAATGAAACAAACCAATGGGGCTGTGCGGGTTCGGGTTTAGGAAGAGGATCTCCCTCTGTTTCGCCGCAGCTCTCACAAGTCTTGGGAGCTTCAGTTGTAGCATCAACCCAAGTGTGTCCGAGCGCCTCGCCCTCGGTTTCGGAGCATACCGAGCAAGTCTTTGGTGTGTCGCAATCCGCATCCACCCAAGTGTGACCGAGTGCTTCACCCTCTGTCTCGGAGCATACCGAGCAGGTCTTTGGTGTGTCGCAATCCGCATCTACCCAAGTGTGACCGAGTGCTTCACCCTCTGTTTCACCGCAGAGATCGCAGGTCTTGGGAGATGTACAGGTTGCTGGCTTGAAGTCATGATCGCAGTAAATATCGTCAGGAATAAGCTCTGCAAAGGTTTCTAATGTTGCATCCTCATATCCTTCGGGAGCTGAAATGGGATCATATGAGAAATATGAGCTTGACCAACCCTGTTCCAAAAGATAATAATATCCGTTTATGTAAACCGTTGCATTTATTGGATTCTTATCAGCATCATAAGTAACTGTAGCAAATGTACCGTCATCGTAAAACATCTTTGCTTCATGATTTACAAGAACACCGTTTTCATATCTATTAATAACAAAATAATCGCCCAAAGAGTAAGCTATATCTACCATATTTTCATAAAGGTATATGTCAATATACTTGGTATTTCCGGGGGTTGCAAACCATATATTTCTATTTATTTTGCCATCCGTATACCCTACTGTCCAGTACTGCTCACCATAAAACTCAATCAATAATGAGCCTTCAGTATCTTTATCGGTAACAGTAGTCGTCCAATAACCGTCAGCAAGAGTCATGTAAAGTCTATTAGAAGTTTTGTAACAGAAAACGCTTGCCTCTGCTGCGCCAATATCTTTAACGTACAAAACACCGTTTTCAACCTTCATCTCGATCGTTTCAGGGAAAAGCGTCTTAAACTCTTCAATGGGAAGACCGTAGTCAGAAAGATTTTTATACGTTACATTGGGGAATGAAAATTCGGGGAGCGTTATGGTATTTGATTCAGCAGCGTATGCTGAAACACCAATGCCCA
This sequence comes from Eubacteriales bacterium, assembly GCA_045125655.1. Lineage (GTDB taxonomy): Bacteria > Bacillota > Clostridia > Oscillospirales > CAG-272 > RGIG4608. The sequence continues at coordinate 11,622 of JBGVNP010000111.1, forward strand.
CGATTATTCCGAGAGCAAGAACGAGTGATAAAATGATTGCAAGTGATTTTTTCATGTTGAATCTCCTTTTGATTTTAAAATAATTGTTTATCAAATTGTATATATGGAAAATAGCTTTTCTATTCCCTTTTTCTGTTTTTATCACACAGGCATATACCAAGCAAATCCTCACAGGATCTATAGTATGCACAGGTGTGACAGGTGTCACCCACCACTTTGCCGGAGTAATGCTCACACACGTCCTGCATGTGAGTTACGAACGGCTCCCCTCTTGTATTATATTGAGGATTTTCGCCAAAGTTCGGATAAATGGGAATCGGATCGTTGTATTTTCCAAATCGATCCTTATCTTCATAATATCCGTAGTGGATACTGAATATCACACCTTCTATATTAATCTCGCGATAGAGGTCGCCCTCTCTCGCACGAAGCTTTCCGTTCATATCCGTCCTCCTTTCGCCGCAGGACAAATAAAAAATCTGCCATAATTTCTCTTGTGAGGAAATTATAGCAGATATTTTTTGAGTTGTACACACCCGCAGAGGGTGTTTTTTGGACAAATCTAATTGTCTCTTAAACGATCGAAACGATAATTACAAAATGAGATAAAGCTCACTTTTTTCCTGTATTCCTGTCTTATTGATAACGCGCGCTACGGTCTGCTTTACTGTGGATTCGGACACATAGAGCATATTTGCGATCTCCCTTGTGCTAAATCCAAACGCCGATAGCTTTGCCACCTCGTGCTCCTTGGCGGTAAGGTTGGTTGCAATATTCTTGTTTCTTATAGCGCCCGAAAGTCTTGACCAGTTTTTAGCGTAGATTGAGCTAAGCTCTACAATTCTCTCAAGTACCGCCTCGTTTTTAAGGCGTATCCTCTCCTCAAGCAAGCCGTCAAAATGGCGCACGTATTCGGCAAGAATGCCGTAAAATCTATCGGGCAGTGCAAGATCGAGTGCTTTATCTATGTGCAATATCGCCTTTTCTCTCTGTCCCGAGTTGTGATAAGCCACGGCGCACGACATTCTGAGATATATTTCGGGAATTATCGTTTTGTCAACTACCGCCTGCGTAATAAGTGGCTCAATTGTATTTGGGATGATCTTCATAAGCGCAAGACCTTGAACGCCCTTCAGACTATTCTGTCCCGAAGCAACGGCAAATGCCGACATATAAAGATATTTAATATAGAAAACCTTGGCAGATGGGTGGGCATCAGCGGGCAGAGCTTCAAAATTTCCCGAGGTGAACCAATCGGGATAATCCTTGTTATCATAAAGCGTACTGTCGATTATGGCAAGAGCAAGGGAGATTATTTCCCTCTCCTGCTCGGTGCTTGACGGAGCTTCGCAGATATGATGCTTCGCCTCATACCATATCTCCTCGTCACCGCTCCAGATGGCACAGCTTGCAAGGAGCATTCCCGCACCAAGAATCGCATAAAAGCCCGAGTGAGAATTTAAAAAGTATCTTGCGTGCTTATACACCGATGCTATCTCTCCTCTTCTGCACGCTATCTGCGCCTTGAAAAGCGCATATGCTTCGGGATTATTAACAAGCATTTCAGCGCATTCGTCGGCACATCCCACCTTATTATAAAGATTGGTCATATCAAGGAACGGACTCCTTTTGGGCATGGGAAGATGGGGCTCCTCGCCCGCCTTTGTAGAGCTTGGCAGAACGGCGCGAACGGGTATCATCCACGAGCGACCGAATCTATATGCGCCCTTTATCTTCTCCTGACTGCAAAGCACCTGCACTCGTCTTGGTGTAACACCCCATTTTTCTGCGGCTTCTTTAACGGTGATATAGTCCATTTTCCCTCCGTTTGTTCGCTTTTGCGAACTTTTTAATGCATTTTCTGTTCGTTTAAACGAACTTATTTGACGGTTTTTTGTTCGCTTTTGCGAACTTTGTGTTTTTATTGTATCACTGTTTATTGATTTTTGCAAGTATTTTTTGATAAAAAATACATATTTTTTAAGCAAAATGAGAAACTAATTTTGAGAAAGGCGGTGTGAAAATGATAAAAATATTGCATTTCATAAGTGATTCAAACGTGGGTGGCGCGGGGAAGCTCCTTTGCAATCTCATAGAAAATATGGACAATAGCAAATTTAAGACCGCTGTAGCTCTTCCTAAAGCCAGTGCCCTTATACCACTGCTTGAACCTCTGCCCTGCGAGATAATAACGCTCAACTCGGAGGCGGATAGATCGTTTTCATCAAGCGGATTTGCAGAGGCGATCGAGATAATAAAAAAGCTACATCCCGATATAGTACATTCACACGCATCCCTTTCATCCCGACTTGCAGCTGTGGCTCTCGGCATTCCTTGTAGAATATTCACCAAGCACTGTGCATTTCCGGCGTCTAAAGTATATCATTTTCCACCCGTAAGACTTGTATCAAGAATGGCTAACGGACTTATCTCCACCTCGGTGATCGCTACGGCGGACTCGGCAAGGCGCGCGCTCATTGTAGAGGGATATGACAAAGATCGCATCACGACAATATTGAACGGCACCCCTCCTCTGCCCCTGCTCAGTGAAAACGAGAGAAGCATTATAAGGGCGCGATACGGTTTAAATAAGGACGATTTCGTCATCAGTATTTTCGCGCGTCTTGAGGAATACAAGGGACACAAAACGCTTCTTGAAGCCGCTAAAATATGCAAAAGACATTATCCGAGCTTTAAATTTTTCATTGTCGGTGACGGCAGAATAAAAGATGATCTCATAAAATATGCAAAAGCACTTAAAATCGAGGATACCGTTTATTTTACGGGATTTCTTGCCGACGTAAGCAAAATTTTCAACGTTACCGACGTAAACGTAAATTGCTCAACCTTGAGTGAGACCTCTAATCTATCTCTTTGCGAGGGGATGAGTCTTGGTATTCCTTGCGTTGCGAGTGATTGCTCAGGTAATCCTCAAATGGTTGAAAATGCCAAAAACGGTCTTCTTTTCCCCACAGGAAACGCCGATGCACTTGCCGAGTGTCTTATGCGGCTCTACCGTGACAAGGCGCTCTACAAAAAATGCTCGCTCGGTGCATATAAGCGATATAAAGATGATTTCAGCGCACACGTTATGGCAGAAAAAATGATGACGCTTTATAAAAATGAATATAAAAAAAGCAGAAAAAGCAGAAAAAATCCCCTACCTTTGAGGTAAGGGATCTTTTTATTTATTTTAGTACAACGTTTTCTTCTCCGAGAAGCTCCTTTAATTGCTTTACAGTATAATCGGTAGCGTCAAAGGAAAGCCCCGATGGGCGATATTGCTTGCTTGAGGTGTCGTAGAATATCACGGGTGTTGAACCCTCGAATATCTCAACGAGATTCTTCGCCTTTTCAAAGGATTCGCAATCAAGCGTGGGTACTCTCAAATAGAGCTTACTTACACTTGCTTGAGAGGCACCAAAGCCCTGCTTTTGCTCACTAACGTGCTCCTTTTTTTCCTTTACTTGACCTATCTCCTCGTGATATTCGCCGTTTTTGGAAAGCGGCACGATATTTGAAACGATGAATTTTGCATCCTCATCGTCCCTTGTCTGCACAGTTCCAACAACGCACAGCGCCGCATCCTCTCTTATAAGGAACGACACACGCGCATAAGTTTTGGCAAACGCGATGCACTCTATTTCTCCATAGCGGTCACCAAGCGTAAAGAACGCCATTTTATCTCCGCTTCGTGTAGTTTTAACAGTTGCGCTCGAAACGATGCCGACTATATTTATCAGCTTGCGCTCGCTTGCACCCTCCTCCGCCTTTAGCGAAACTATCTGCTCATGCGGAATTATCTCAATATGCTCTCTATAGGAGTCAAGAGGATGTCCCGAGAAATAAAGTCCCGTTGCCTCCTTTTCCTGCATAAGCATTATTGAAAGCGGTATTTCGGGCAGGTCGGGATAGTCAAAGCCAAGTCCCGTATCAAGCCCCTGCGCCATTGAGAAAAAGTCAAGCTGACCTGCGATATTATTTCCTTTTTTGCTCGTTGCTCCGTCAATTATGGTTTCATAGCTTGCAAGAAGCTGACTGCGGTTTTTACCGAGTCTGTCCATCGCTCCGCTCTTGAGCAAGGACTCAACCATTCGCTTGTTCATATCGTAGTCGCTCATTCTGTCAACGAAATCGTCAAAGGAAGAAAACTCCCTTCTCTTTCTCTCGCGAACGGTGTTTGCTATGAAATTCTGACCGACGTTTTTGATAGCCAAAAGTCCAAATCGGATGTTCTTTTCACTAACGTGGAAATACATCTCGCTCTTATTTATATCGGGCGGCAGAACGCCGATGCCGAGCTTTGAGCAATCCGAGATATATTCCGCAATTTTAGGCATATTACCAAGCACGCTCGTAAGCAGAGCCGCAAAATATTCCTTAGGATAGTGTGCCTTAAGATATGCCGTTCTGTAAGAGATTACGGAATAAGCAGCCGCGTGGCTCTTATTAAAAGCATAATTTGCAAAGCTGATCATATCGTCAAAGAGCTTTTCCGCCTTTATCGCGTCAATGCCGCGCTCCCTCGCACCCTCGATAAATGCTCCTCTTTCGGCTTCAAGAACCGCGTGCTTTTTCTTTGACATGGCGCGGCGAACTATATCCGCGTGTCCGAAGGTATATCCTGCAACCGTTCGGAAGATGCTCATTACCTGCTCTTGATATACCACAACGCCCGCGGTGTTTTTGAGCAGCTCCTCAAGAATGGGTAAGGGATATTCTATCTTTTCGGGATTCTCCCTGCATTCAAGATAGTGAGGAATTGAATCCATCGGTCCCGGTCGGTAAAGAGAAATAGCAACAACTATATCCTCAAAGCTTCGCGGCTTAAGCTGTGACAAGAACTGTCGCATTCCCGCGCTCTCAAGCTGGAAGATGCCCTCGGTCATACCGCTCGATATGAGATCGTAGGTCTCCGAATCGTCAAGGGGTATCTTTTCAATATCAAAATCGGGAGTATGCTCCTTTATCTGCAAAACCGCATCGTTGACGATAGTCAGATAACGGAGCGCCAAAAAGTCGAATTTAAGGAGTCCAAGCTCTGCCACCGCATCCATATCGTACTGAGTTATCGTCATTCCGTTGCTGAGGGCTAACGGAACGTAATTATATAGCGGCTTGTCCGTAATAACGATGCCCGCCGCGTGAACGGATACGTTTCGGGGCATTCCCTCAAGCGCCATAGCGGTGTCGATGAGTAGTCTGTTTTCCTCGCTCTCATCGTATTTTGCCTTGAAATCGGCATCGAGGAGCGCGTCCTCAAGTGTTATTCCAAGCACACGCGGAATCTTGGTCGCAACCGCGTCAACGTCCGCGTAGCTCATTCCCATCGCGCGTCCCGTATCGCGTATCGCCGCCTTTGCCGCAAGCGTACCGAATGTGGCAATTTGGGACACGTGGTCGGAGCCGTATTTTTCCTTTACGTATTCTATTATCTCATCACGGCGGTTGTAGCAGAAGTCCATATCAATATCGGGCATCGAAACACGCTCGGGATTTAAAAATCTCTCAAAAAGAAGGTCAAATTCAATGGGATCAATATCGGTTATCCTCAAAAGATAGGCAACAAGACTGCCCGCACCCGATCCACGTCCGGGACCTACAGGAATATCCTTTGAACGCGCGAACGCAACGTAGTCCCAAACGATAAGGAAATAATCGGAGTATCCCATACTCTCGATGACTGAAAGCTCATAGTCTATTCTCGCAAGGTATTCGTCCTTTTGATGCTTGCTATAAACTATAGTGCCGTTATTCTCCCTTGTATCAAGTCCCGAAAGAACGAGGGAGCGCAGATATTCGCTCGCAGTTCTGCCCTGCGGAACGGGATATTTGGGAAGAATAAATCCTCTGTTTTCAATTTCAAAATTACATCTTTCTGCAATTTTTACGGTGTTTTCTATAGCTCCCTCGTATTTTCCGAAAAGGAGCTTCATTTCAGCCGTATCTTTATAGTAAAATTCGTCAGTTTCAAATCCGATGGGACGCCCCTCGCTTATCACCTTATTCATCTGAATGCACATAAGGATCGCCTGTGTGTCGGCATCCTTGCGACGAAGATAGTGACAGTCGTTGGTGGCAACCAAGGGCAATTCACATTCCTCTGCTATCTTAATAAGTTCGGGTAAGATCTGCTTTTGCTCCTCAATGCCGTGATCCTGAATTTCGATGTAGAAATTGTCCTTTCCAAAGATGTCCGCATATTCAAGTGCCGCCTGCTTTGCCGCATCGTAATCACCCGCGGTGAGATTTCTCGACACCTTGCCTGCAAGACACGCGGAAAGCGCGATAAGTCCCTCACTGTAGCGGCGCAGAAGCTCAATATCAACTCTCGGCTTTGAATAAAAGCCCTCGGTATATGACGCGCTGACCATCTGCAAAAGGTTTTTATATCCCGTTTCGTTCTTGCATAGCAAAACGAGATGATAGGGATGTCCGTTTCCGCTTGATTTGTCAAATCGGGATTTGGGAGCAACGTAGACCTCGCATCCGACTATTCCCTTTATTCCCTCTTTTTTGCACGCGGACAAAAATGCAGGCACACCGAAAAGAACGCCGTGGTCGGTTAAAGCTACCGCATCGTGACCGCATTCCTTTGCTCTTTTGGGTATATCGCGCACTCTGCACGCACCGTCAAGCAAGCTGTATTCACTGTGTAAATGTAAGTGTACAAATTCGCCCATAGCGTTCTCCTTTCAAAGTTTTTTGATATGTTCGCATTTATTTTGTGCGATTGTTTTGCACCGCTTTTTCAAAAGCGGTCGCCCCACGCGCAGTGGCGCCGGCGCGGCGCGAGCGCATCCAGCGTTTCTTTTGTTAGCTTTTCTTTGCGCTTATTCCGTCAAAGAAAAGCGGCTAACGAGCTTAGGTATCAAAAGATTGATGCGCAAAGCTCTGTAAACACGGGAGCAATTTCGCCTATGATAGAAGCGATGCCCATTATTATACTTGTAGGAACTGACAAAACCAATATTATAGCATATAGAAAAAACTCAATAATTTGTTCCATTTTTTCTTATTTTTTATTAGCTATGTTCTCCGCCATTCTCATAATCTTGGAAAAGCGGTTATTAAGAGTCGATTTGGTAATCGGCGGATCGTGAAGCGCCGCAAGCTCGGCAAGGGATGCCGAATGATTTTCAAGACGGAGCTTTGCCGACTCTGTAAGCTCACTTCCTATCTTTTCAAGAAGTCCTGCGTTCTCAATAATTTCTATGGTGCGTAACTGCTTTTGTGCCGTCGCCACCGACTTTGCAATATTAACGGACTCGCAATTTACCGCGCGGTTTTCCTGAATGATTATATCGCGCTCGATTCGGCGGTTCATAACCTCAAAAAAAGCGTTATTCGCTTGCAAAAGATTGAGAATATCTTCAATTCTATCTGCTTTTTTATAATAAATTCCAACCGCTCCCGCGCGATTTACAGTCTTGGTTTCAACACCGCAGGCGATCAAAAACTCTGCATAGAGCTTGGCTCTTTTTTCATGTCTTATGCGAAATTCAAGATGATTATTTCTCGGCGAAAAGGTCAGACTTCCGCGCGAGAGGAAAATGCCTCGCAGAAAATTCATTCTGCAAAATCCGCATTTAAACTCAATATAGTCCTTTATTGCCGTGCCGTCCTTATCAAGCTGTGCAATCTTATTCGCCACCGACGCAAATCTAAATTCAACACGGTAATTGTCCCTGCCCGCCTTTTTCATTTGCGTAACTGTTATAGTTTTTGAAAACTGACGCTCAAAAACGCGACAGTAAAAATCGGCTTGCTCCTCACTCGCAGTGTCGATATACACGCGATCTCCATCGACAAAGGCATCGAAAAGAATGCCGTATGCAAGTGCGCGGCGACAACAGGTCTTATTTGGAATTTCCTCAAAAAATTCTTTTTTTATGTTCTCGGAAAAAGTCATTTTTACTCAATAAATTCGATCTCGCACTCAAGTGCTACGTCAAATTTCTCCTTAACCTCTTTTTGAATATGTCCAACTAATTTTTTAATATCATCGGCAGTTGCACCGCCGCGGTTTATAACAAATCCCGCGTGCTTTTCACTCACCTGCGCACCACCAATCTTAAAACCCTTAAGACCTGCATCTTCAATAAGCTTTCCTGCAAAATGTCCCTCGGGACGTTTAAAGGTAGAGCCGGCACTTGGGTATTCGAGCGGCTGTGCTGCCACCCTTTTTGCCTTATATTCATCCATTTTTGCGCGAATTTCACTGCGCTCTCCCTTTTGCAAAGCGAGCTTTACAAAAAGGATCGCAAGATTTTTATTCTCTTGAAAAATACTGTGTCTGTAAGAAAATTTGCACTCATCATTGTTCAAGTTAAGCAAAGCTCCGCGCTCTCTGTCATAGCAGATAACGTTCGTTATAACCTGACACATCTCGCCGCCGTAAGCGCCTGCATTCATATATGCTCCGCCGCCCACACTACCCGGGATTCCGTGTGCAAATTCAAGTCCCGAAAGCTCCGCCTTCTCCGCGGCAACCGCAAGATTGAACATTGATGCTCCCGCGCCCACGGTTATCGTGTTTTCGCTGATTTCCACTGCGCTTATCTCGGAGAGGGATATGACCGCCCCGTCATAGCCGTCATCGGAAATAACGACGTTTGAGCCCTTGCCGAGCAATATGCTTTTGATTTTATTTTCACCAATAAAGTCGCAAAGCAATTGAACTTCCGAAGCACATCTCGGCTTCACAAGAACCCCAATGTTACCGCCAACACGGAACGAGCAGAGCTTAGCTCCCGACACGTTTTCCTCAAAGGAAATATTATGCGACTGTAAAAAATCGATCAATTTTTTCAAAATAAGACCTCAATCCTCAAGTATTCTCAAAATTTCGTCAAAGCTCTTTACATTGTGGGTAATATTCCAACCCTCAGGTGCTTCCTTGCCGCGCGGATTGAACCAGATACAGTCGATCCCCGCATTTATAGCTCCCCTTATATCGCTTGAAAGAGAGTCGCCTATAACTATCGCGCGCGATCTTTCGTAGCCGTCAATTCCACTTTCGACCGCATCAAAAAACTCTTTTGAAGGCTTTTCCGCACCGATCACCTCGGAAATGAAAATCTTTTCAAAATATTTTGTTATAGGGGAAACTGAAAATCTGCCGTCCTGTGTGCTTTTAACACCGTTGGTGATAATGAAAAGTCTGTGATTTTTCGCGAGAGTCTCTATCATCTCAAGTGCGCCGTCAAAAAGATGGGATTCGTGCGCTAATTTTTCCATATAGAGATCGGAAAGTGCCTGTGCCTTATCCTCAAAGCCGTATTCGCGTCCGAACTCGACAAATCGCGCGAGTTTAAGACTAACCTTGTCTATTTCTCCCCTCTCAAGCATCTTCCAATACTTTACGTTTATAACACTATATCGTTCTATTACCGCATCATCGTGAGGACATCCAAGCTCCTTGAGTGCGCTGCTCAGTGCAAGATATTCACTTTTGTTAAAATCAAAAAGCGTGTGGTCGGCATCAAAAAGCAAGAATTCGTATTTCATAAACATTACCCCTATTTTAATTACTATGCCCATTATACTATAAGCACGCCTTTTTTTCAACAAAAATTTAAGAAAAATATTATATATTTATAAAAATAATATAAGAAATCACTTGCATAATTGAAAATTGTGAGTTATAATATAAGATGACTATTTGTGTAATTTTATTTTTTCGGAGGAAGAAATGAGAATAATTGGACTTACAGGCCCAAGCGGCGCAGGAAAAAGCACTCTTTGTGAAAAATTTGAGGAGCTTGGTATTCCCTGCATTAATACCGATGATATCTATCACGAAATCACAAGCAAGCCCTCCCCCTGCTTAAAGGAGCTTGAAAAAGCTTTTGGAAGCGCGGTCATAAACGAAAACGGTGCGCTTGACAGAACCGCTCTCGCAAGACTCGTATTTGAGGGAGAAAAAGCAAAAGAAAATCTTGACATTCTCAATTCTATCACTCATAAGTACGTTTGGGAGGAAACCAACGCCCGTCTTACTCAGTATATGAAAAAGAGAAAAAAGGCGGCGGTAATTGATGCGCCCGCACTCTTTTCATCGAGAGTATTTATCGGTGCGTGCAGCTTCATCATCTCCGTTCTCTGCGATAAGGAAACGAGAATTGAAAGAATCGTTGCCCGTGACGGCATTACCCGTGAGCAAGCACTTGCGAGAATAAACGCACAGCCCGATGACGAATTTTTCATCAAGAATTCCGATTACTACATAAACAATTCGGGTAATAAGAGCGAAATGTCCCGTCAGCTTGCATCCATATTCGAGCAGGAAGGTATGTTTTTCTGATGAAGCTTTCAAGAATATTCAACGTCAAAACGGTGTTGCTTATACTGATCGCTGCGATAGTTCTCGGACTTATCGCGTCCGTTCTCATTTCCCTTGTGGAGAGAATCATATTCCGCGAGGATTATAAGGAATTGGTGTTCCACTATGCCGAAAAATATTCCGTTCCGGCAGAGCTTGTTTTTGCAGTGATCAAGGCGGAAAGCGATTTTGATCCGAATGCAAAAAGCCACGTGGGTGCTATAGGACTTATGCAGCTTCTTCCATCTACTGCAGAATGGCTTGCGGAGGAGCATCTTAACGAAAGCCCCTTGCTTGTGTCCCTATACACACCGTCCACTAATATAAGATACGGAGTCTATTATTTACAGTATCTCTTCTCAAAATTCGGCTCTTGGGAGAAAGCAATAATCGCATATAACTGGGGCGAAGGCAATTTTTTGAGATTCATTGAGGAGCACGGTTATACAGAGGGAAATTACAACTCGATCCCCGTTCGCGAAACAAGAAATTACGTAAAAAAAGTAACGTCATATTGGGAAAAATACAAAGAACTTTACAAATAATTGAAAGGAAATATAAACTATGGAAACAAAAGAACTTAAAGAACAGCTTTTTTACAAAAAGGAATCCGTCTATAAAAAGGCAGATGAAAAGGCAATTGATGCAGCTTATGATTTTGCTGTTGACTATATGAAGTATCTTGACGATGCAAAGACAGAGCGTGAGGCAGTTGACGCGGCAATCATCATCGCAGAGGCGGCAGGCTTCAAGCCCTACACCATCGGTCAGGAATTGAACGTTGGCGACAAGTGCTATTACAACAACAGAGGCAAGAATCTCTTCCTCTTTACAGTTGGTAGCGAAGATCTCGAAAACGGTATCCGCATCTCTGCGGCTCATATCGACTCCCCCAGAATCGACTTGAAGCAGGTTCCCCTTTATGAAGATGAGGGAATGAGCTTCTTCAAGACTCACTACTACGGCGGTATCCGTAAATATCAGTGGCTTGCGATCCCCCTCGCTATTCACGGTGTGGTTATCAAGGCGGACGGAACAAGCGTTAACGTGGTTATCGGTGAAGACGACAGCGATCCCGTTCTCTATATCAACGATCTCCTTCCCCACCTTGCTCACGCCATGGATTCCAAGCCCGTTGGCTCATTCATCGACGGTGAAAAGCTCAACGTTCTCGTTGGCAGCCGTCCCTTGGGTGATGAAGACAATGCAATTAAGCTCAACACAATGAAGATACTTAATGAAAAGTACGGCATCGTTGAAGAGGATTTCCTCACTGCAGAGCTTTCAATCGTTCCCGCAATGAAGGCAAGAGACGTTGGTCTTGACCGCTCCCTCATCGGTGCTTACGGTCACGATGACAGAGTTTGTGCATATCCCGCTCTCAAGGCGATCATCGACTGTGCGGACAGCAAGCACACGCTTATGTGCATCCTTGCGGACAAGGAAGAAACCGGCTCCGACGGCAACACAGGTATGCAGTGCGACTTTATGATGGACCTTATTGACGAGATCTCTCTCTCCATGGGTGCAAATCCCAGAATCGTTCGCGCTAACTCCAAGTGCCTTTCCGCAGACGTTTCCGCGGCATACGATCCCAACTTCGCAGAGGTATTTGAAAAGAAGAACAGCGCTCTCCTTTCTCACGGTGTAGTTCTCACAAAATATACCGGCTCTCGCGGTAAGGGCGGCACAAACGATGCTAATGCCGAATTTGTTGGCTTCGTTCGTCGCGCTATGGCTGAATACGGCGTTATCTGGCAGAGCGGTGAGCTTGGCAGAGTTGACGTCGGCGGTGGCGGAACAGTTGCTAAATTCATCTCCAAGCACAACATCGACGTTGTTGACCTCGGTGTGCCCGTAATCGCAATGCACGCTCCCTTTGAGGTAATCTCAAAGGTTGACCTTTACGAATCCTATAGAGCATTCTGCGCTTTCTGCAAATTTTAGTTGACGATCATCTTTTCATAAACTAAAATTTAAAGAAAGGACGATTTGTATAAATGCTTAATAAACTTAATTTTGCCGAACAAAGATATATTCAGATTGAGGGCGAGATGAATGACCCCGAGATCGCGGCAAATCCCACTGAATTTACTAAAAGAATCAAAGAATATAATTCTCTCACTCCCATAATTTCAAAATTCAGAGAGTATAAAAAGAACGAACAGGAGCTTGCCGACGCCTTTGAAATGCTTGACGAGGTCGATGCGGAGATGAAGGAAATGATTCAAGAGGAGATCGCCATCTGCAAAGAAAAGAGCGTTACTCTTTTTGAGGAATTAAAGATACTCCTTCTTCCCAAAGACCCCAACGATGGCAAGAACGTTATCATTGAGATCCGCGCAGGCGCGGGCGGTGAGGAGGCGGCACTCTTTGCGGGTGTTCTCTATAGAATGTACACAATGTATGCCGACAAAACTCGCTTTAAGACAAGTGTTGTTTCCTGCAACGAAACGGAGCTTGGCGGCTATAAGGAGATATGCTTTATGGTCGAGGGCGAGGGCGCATATTCACGCTTTAAATTTGAAAGCGGTGTTCACCGCGTTCAAAGAGTTCCCGAAACCGAGAGCCAAGGAAGAATACAGACCTCAACCGTTACGGTTGCCGTTCTTCCCGAGGCAGAGGACGTGGACGTTGAAATAAATCCCGCCGACCTTGTTATCGAAACCTGCAAATCGAGTGGCGCGGGCGGTCAGCATATCAACAAGACCGAATCCGCAATTCGAATCTACCACAAGCCCACCGGCATCGTGGTTTGGTGTCAGGAGGAGCGCAGTCAGCTCAAAAATAAGGACAAGGCAATGAAAATGCTTCGCACAAAGCTCCTCGATATAAAGCAGCAGGAGCAGGATGAAAAGATCTCATCCGACAGAAAGCTGCAAGTCGGCACGGGTGCAAGAAGCGAAAAGATAAGAACCTATAACTACCCCCAAAGCCGTATAACCGACCACAGAATCGGATATACCATACATTCGCTTGAGAATTTCGTGAACGGTGACATCGACGATATGATAGATGCGCTCATCACGGCGGACACAGCGGAAAAGCTTAAAAATTCAACGCAGAGCTAATCAACAAAGGTTTTTTATGGACACAAGAATCATCAGAATTATTGACAAAACTGAATATAGCGAAAAGCTACAAGACGCGGCGGCAATAATCAAAAGCGGTGGTCTTGTAGTCTTTCCCACTGAAACGGTCTACGGTCTTGGCGGAAACGGACTTCTTTCCGATGCGGCAAAAGCCATCTACTCCGCCAAGGGCAGACCGAGTGACAACCCCTTGATAATACATATAGCAGAGCCAAAGGACGCGGATAAATATGCGCTCACAAGCGACGTCTATTATCGTTTAGCCGATGCTTTTATGCCGGGTCCCTTGACAGTAATTATGCCCAAGAGGGATTGTATTCCCTCCTCCGTTACGGGAGGACTTGACAGTGTGGCAGTGAGATGCCCGTCGCATCCGATAGCTCACGAGCTTATAAAGCAAGCAGGTGTGCCCATTGCCGCACCGAGTGCCAATATATCGGGACGTCCCTCCCCCACAAGCGCAAAATACGTAATCGAGGATATGAACGGCAGAGTTGATATGATAATCGACGGCGGCGAATGTGAGATAGGACTTGAATCCACCATCGTCAAAATAGACGGCGATTCACTCACTCTTCTTCGTCCGGGCGCCATCACTTATGATGCGCTCTGTTGTGTTTGCGAGAACGTAAATATCGCCCCCGCAGTGCTTGAAAAGCTCGCAGAAAATGAAAAGCCCCTCTCCCCGGGAATGAAATACCGTCATTATGCCCCGAATGCAGATTTTATATTGCTTGACGGAGCGCCCGATGAGGTGCTTGCATTTATGATAAAAGAACAAAGAGAGGGCAACGCTGCCATTCTCTCCTACGATGAGGAGCTGTCCTCGCTCGACCCAAGACTCACCGTTTCAATAGGAGCTCGTGAAGATCTTACCACTCAGGCAAAGCGTCTTTTCACCGCGCTCAGAGAAGCGGATAAGCTCGGTGCGAGCAAAATTTACGCGCATCTTCCCCCCCTTGACGGACTCGGACTTGCGCTTTACAATCGAATGATACGCGCCGCGGCGCATACTATAAAAAAGGTTTAATACACCGCAGAAAAGGATAGGTCATAATAAATGGCTAAAAGAAGTAAAAAAGTTGAAGAACAAAAAGAAATAATCCATAAGCCCGCGATACCACAGCCCATAACGGAAACAATAGAGAAAAACTATATGCCCTACGTTATGAGCGTAATCGTTTCGCGTGCGATTCCAGAAATAGACGGTCTTAAGCCCTCCCACAGAAAGCTCCTCTATACCATGTATAAAATGGGACTTCTTACAGGACCGAGAACGAAGAGTGCAAACATCGTCGGCTCAACGATGAAGCTCCACCCTCACGGTGATGCGGCAATATATGAAACGATGGTCCGTTTGACACGCGGACACGAGGCACTTCTCCATCCCCTCGTTGACTCAAAGGGTAGCTTTGGTAAGCAGTATTCATCGGAGATGAAATACGCGGCGGCACGTTATACGGAGGCAAAGCTCGATTCCTTCTGTGCTGAACTCTTCCGCGGAATAGACAAGGATGCCGTTGATTTCATTGACAACTATGACGGCACTATGCAAGAGCCCGTTCTCTTGCCCACGTCATTCCCCAACGTGCTCGTTACTCCAAACAAGGGTATTGCCGTTGGTATGGCAAGTGAGATATGCTCCTTCAACCTCGCAGAGATTTGTGACGCGACCGTCGCGCTCCTCAAAAACCCAAAAACGAGCGTTGAAAAAATACTTGATATCGTAAAGGCACCCGATTTCCCGGGTGGCGGAACTATCATCTACAACAGAGATATGATGCGCCAAGTATATGAAACGGGCTCCGGCTCAATCAAGATAAGAGCGCGCTACGTTTACGATAAGGCGAATAACTGCATAGATATTATCCAGATCCCCTACTCCACCTCGATAGAGCTTATTATGAAAAAGCTCACCGAGCTTATTAAGGAGGGCAAGGTCAAGGAGATAGTTGACTTCCGTGACGAGATCGACCTTTCGGGCTTTAAATTGACTCTCGATTTGCGCAGAGGCACCGACCCCGAAATGCTTATGTCCCGTCTTTACAAGATGACTCCTCTTGAGGATAGCTTCAAATGTAATTTCAACGTACTCATAGACGGCTCGCCAAGACAGATGGGCGTTATTGAGATACTTCAGGAATGGATAAGATTCCGAATGAATTGCTGTCGCAGAGAGCTTAATTTCGACCTCAGGAAGAAAAAGGACAAGCTCCATCTTCTCTTGGGACTTGGAAAAATTTTGCTCGACATTGACAAGGCAATAGCAATAATTCGTGGCACTGAAAAGGATGCGGACGTTGTTCCCAATCTTATGAAGGGCTTCGATATAGACGAAGCTCAGGCAACTCACATCGCAGACATCAAGCTCAGAAACCTCAACAGAGAGTTTATTATCAACAAGATAAGTGAAATTGAGGGACTCCAACAGGAGATCGCTCAAATCGAAGAAATTCTTGAAGATGAGCTTAAGCTCAAGGGATATATTTCAAAGCAGCTCACCGAGATCAAGAAGAAATACGGAAAGCCCCGCGTTTCAATGATCCAGGATGACTCCGACATCGTAGAATACGTTCACGAGGAGCACCTTGAAAAGAGCGACGTTCATATCTATATGACAAAGGAGGGCTACTTCAAGCGCATCACCCCCCAATCCCTTCGCGGCAACGACGAGCAGAAGGTCAAGGACGGAGATAAGGTCGTATTCTATGAATTTACCGACACACTTGCAGAGCTTATCATCTTTACTGACCAATGCAAATGCTTCAAGGCAAAGGTGAGCGAATTTGAAAACTGCAAGGCGAGTGATATGGGTGAATATATCCCCGCAAAGCTCGGTATGGATCCGGGTGAAAAGCCAATCTTTATCAAGATAATCAAGGATTACCCCGAAAAGCATAATATGGTATTCCTCTTTGAAAACGGCAAGGGTGTGAGAATTCCCATCACGGCATATCAAACTAAGGCGGCAAGAAGAAAGCTCATTGGAGCTTACAGTGATGCAAGTCCCATAGTTGCGGCGTTCTACGAGGACGAAAAGAAGCCGTATGAGCTTTTGATAGTAAACAATCAAAAGAAGGCGATAGTGATTAAGACCTCACTCATTCCTCAAAAGACGAGCAAAACAAGTGCGGGTTCCACACTCTTCACATGCAAAAAAGGTCAGAAGATAACTCGCGCAACAGACAAATTTGCAGAGCATCTTGATAATACAGGTTATAAAAAAATAAAGATACCCGCAACGGGAAGCGCAATTTCCGAAAAGGATATCAAAAAAATATTTAACTGATAAAAATTTATTCAACATAGGAGAAAAATCATGAGCAACAAGAACAACACCTCAACAAAACAAACTTTGGCAGTTAGAGTACTCGCACTTATTCTTGCAGGACTTATGCTTATAGGCGCCGCTGCTATTATTATTTCCATTTTGGGCAGCATCGGTCACGATGAGCATGCAGGACACAATCACGCATCTGTTCAGTACGTAGAAACTATCTAATCACAACCATTAAAAGATAAAGCACCTGAAACAGGTGCTTTTCTTTTTTATATTGCAAATTGCATTTTAGGTATTTTTATATCGTAGGGGAGGATAATATCCTCCCCTACGATGTTTGAGGGTACACGGTGCGCTAAATTGGGATTTATCTGTGAGTTTAAAAAGATAGTTTAACTTAAAAACGGGACGTCGAGGACGCCGTCCCCTACAATGACGGTGCTATTTTTAAGCAAAACAATAGACATATTACAAATAAAATAGCTATAATTGAACAAAAATCAACTCGCAAACTCGTAGGGACAGGCGTCCTCGACGTCCCGTTGCAAGCATAAACTATCAGTACAAGCAAAACGGCTACAATCCAACAAAAAAACTCCAAAACCCGTAGGGACAGGCGTCCCCGACTGTCCGTTATTAATACAAACTAACACACCGACAAATCAAAATTTGAAGTACAAACTTAATGGCTACAACTCAACAAAAACTACCCACAAACTCCGTAGGGGAGGATACCATCCTCCCGTTACAAATTAAAATTACCGCAAAAACACGGGAGGCTAATAGCCTCCCCTACAAGTTTGTGCTA
>JBGVNP010000112.1:0-2456 GCA_045125655.1 Eubacteriales bacterium
TAACCCCGATTCCAGTTTGCTGATGGTCTTTTCCTGTTCGATGCAGTATGTAACGTATTCGTTTTCACACTGAGAAAAGTCCTGTACAACAGACGGGGGGTGTGTATCTTGCGGTTTCTCAATTCTCTTGATGAAACCGCCGAAAAAATTAGCCATAACGCTATTTCCTCCTTATATCGTTTTGTTTTCCAATATTATACAAGAAAAAGACTGCGAAACTTCGGGAAATATGCCGAACGTCTCGCAGTTTTATCATTTTTTTGAAAGTCGGCTCATATCATTACTATTTGTCTTTATTTAGCCGACGGGTATTGCTTATTACGAGCATAAGATCGTCATCGTCGAGCTTCTTGAGTTCTTCGATGGCAGATTGCAGTAATAAAGGGTTATCTGCTGCATCGTTGAAAAACTGACTTGGAGTAATTCCAAGGTAATCACAAATTTCAAGGAACTCTGCCATGGGAGGCAAAGATTTACCGGAAGAAATATTGTATATGTAACTGCGGCTATGACCGAGATCATAGCTCATTTTATACTCGGATACACCTTTCTGCATCCTCAACTGCGTAATCCTATCACGAATAAACTTAGTGTCCACTTGCCTCACCACCTATCCACTATATATTGTAGGCGAAAAGGCGGTTCCAATAACCCAAGGGCTTACGCTTAATCCGACAGGATATTACAGAATTTTACGCTTTATGCAAATATTCTATGTTTTTAGCGTAAATAGGATGTTGTTGACACTCTTATGTTGTATTGCAAGCGTAATATTCTTGCATACTGCGAGACGAATATGGATAAGCCCACTCACCGCAAACGCCTCGTATAATATTATATCACGATTTTCGTTCAACATCTCGAAAAGAAAAATAATAAAGCACGAACATTTTTGCAAACTCGTTGTTACAAAACGGATTTCTGTGTTATAATGTATAAATAAGAGAAAAATTCCCTACGGGCTGTGAGGTGTATATAATGAGGGTCAGTTACAAAAAACTATGGGTTATGCTTGCGGAACGGGAGATGAGTAAGGTTGAACTTCGCAAGCTCGCCGGTATTGCTCCTGCGACATTCACAAAGCTTCGCAAAAATCAAGAGGTGGCGCTTTCGATCTTGATGAAAATTGCAAATGTTCTGGAATGTGATGCCGGTGATATTGTTAGCTTCGTTCGAGATGACGAGGCTGCACAAAAATCTATTCAAGAGCAGGAATAAGGTGCAACAAAAAAGACCGCAATGGAGATCGGCTGTAGCCGTACCATTGCGGTCTTTGGTTTTGTTGGATAGCGTTATTTGTTCTTGTACTTGTCCATTTCTATCAACATCTGATAAAGATGTTCTTGCTCTGCCTTTGTTTTGGCAGATAAGAACTCGTAACACTTGAGAGGGATGCTGTCGGCGTTTTGGCTATCACCGAGTTTTTCAAAAAGCTGAGAGAGGGGGATGTTTAACGCCGAAGCAATCTTTTCGACACTTTCAAGAGTTGCGTTTTTTTCTCCTCGCTCGACTTGTCCGATGTAGGTCGGGTGGCAACCACACAGTTCAGCCAACTTCTCCTGGCTCAGTTTCTGTTGAGTTCTATAGTTACGGATACGCTGTCCGATAAGTTTGGATATTTCGCTCATAATACACCCTCCTATATATAGTCTATAAATATTGTTATCAATTTTCCACAGACTATTGATATTTGTTCTTGATTTTGGTATACTATAAGTATTATAATTTAAGATTTGATATTTTTAGTGCATATATAGGGTGGTGAGGGTGTGAGAAACCGCACAGTATGCTTCACGGGGCATAGAAAAATGCCGCCAGAGCAATTAAAAGAAATTACTCGGCAGCTTAAAGATACGATTACAGATTTGATCGGACATGGTTACTTGTATTTCGGCGCTGGCGGAGCCTTGGGCTTTGATACCCTTGCAGCACAAACTGTCTTGGAGCTAAAAAAGACCTATCCACAAATCAAGCTAATTCTTGTACTTCCCTGTGAAACCCAAACAAGAGGCTGGGAGTCGTGTGATGTAGCAACCTATGAGGAAATAAAAGCCCAAGCAGATAAAGTGGTTTACACATCTAAAGAATACACCAGAGGGTGTATGCACAAAAGAAACCGACATTTAGTTGATAACAGTAGTGTATGTATTTGCTATTTAACTGAACAATCGGGCGGTACAGCATATACTGTTCAGTACGCTGAAAGTAAGAAGTTGGATGTAATAAATATAGCGAAAAAATAAAAAAGCAGGCGTTTTCACACCTGCAGAGCACTCGTTTTTCGTAAAGTATGTAACTTGACGAGAGAAAAGTCCGAACCCCTTTACGATAAAGTGGTTTCGGACTTTTTTGACGGTTTTTCTGACGGCGTATCATTGAAATACCAGTTTATTCATGTTGATGTGCTTCAACTCAAGCGAGGAATGGACATACCTGTTTAATGTTATATTTACATT
>JBGVNP010000113.1:0-1979 GCA_045125655.1 Eubacteriales bacterium
CATAGCGCAGATGTACTGTGTCAACGGCAAGTATTTCGCTGACATGTACCGTAATAAATTGAGCGGATACTCCGAATGGTGCGAGAACGAACTTTGTTGCGGGTTTTATTTCAATGCCGCCAACATCGGGCCGTACATGAGTCTTGACGAGACCTGTCTGAGCAACGGCGAGGTATGGACATTCCTCACCAACAAGGACGGACACGGTGGCGGGGGCACTCTCGCCGCTGCAATCCCGGGAACTAAAAGCGACGAGATCGTCTCCACACTCATCGGAGCGATGGGCAAGTCCCTGAGACGAAAGGTCAGGGAGGTGACATGCGATCTATCGCCGTCAATGATGCTCATCGCCGCCGAGGTTTTCTACAACGCGCATGTGGTAAACGACCGTTTCCATGTGCAGCAGGTCTATAACGAGGCTGTTGATGAAATCCGTGTCGATATCCGCAGGCAGCTCATAGCCGAGGATAATGCCCGCGACAAGTCCGAGCCTCCGGTGACATACTCAAACGGCGAAACCATGCGCCAGATACTCGCACGCAGCAAGCACACCCTGATGATGGCGCAAAACAAATGGACTGACATACAGCGTCATCGCGCAAACATCCTGTTCAGACACTATCCGATACTGAAAAACGCCTATCATCTTGCAATGGAACTGCGCTGCATATTCAATATGAAAATCTCGCCAACAAGAGCCATGGAAAAAATGAGCAGGTGGTATGAGCAGGTAATGGCTCTGGGCAATAATAACTTCCGTTCCGTTATCAAGACATTCAAGAACCACGCTCCGACGATACTCAATTACTTCCGACGACGCTCAACAAATGCCTCCGCCGAAGCTTTCAACTCCAAAGTCAAAATCTTCCGTTCACAGATGCGTGGCGTCCGTGACCGTGATTTCTTCATCTTCCGCCTCGTCAAACTATACGCCTGAAACTTTAACACTATATTCTCCTCTTTTTAACAAATGCACCGAGATTTCGGCTTGAGCCATTATTCCTCCCAGTCCGTTCCTAACCACATTTTTAGACCCTTTAGACCCGCAGAAAAAGCATTTTTTTAATCATATCAATAATTATCTCCGCAAAGATAATAAAATCAATAGATTACACACTATTTATCACCCCAAATGTCCAACCTGCCTCATTTTATATAGGAGTAATAGCAAATTAAATCGCACCACATTTGCTTTGAGCGGTGTGGTGCGATTTGAGAGGTTCCTAGCAGAATCGAACTGCTGTAAACGGTTTTGCAGACCGGTGCCTAACCACTCGGCCAAGGAACCATGGGCTTTATTGGTTATTGCGCTGCAAAGTTATAGCTTTATTTTGACTTATGCAAGTTTTGAATGATTTTTCTGAAATTTAAAACCATGATAGGGCTTAATAAAAATGATGTTATGGAAGGATGTGAGATGAGAAAATGTTGTCTGATTGTATATAACTTATATGTCGTTCTGAGTGTTGTGGCATATCGGATGCCGTATGCAAGCTGGTGAAGTATATATTGAACCAAAAGCCTTTTAACATTGTTAATTTTATTAAAGTCACATATTCAGTATTATGGTTCTAATGTTTGTATATCTGATAGGCGCGCTTGCTCTGTCGTTTATGTGTTCGGTCCTTGAGGCTGTATTACTTTCCACGCCGATGTCATATATTACAATGAAAGAGGGGGAAGGAGCTAAAAACGCTGTGCGCCTTAAGCAATATAAAACGAGTATAGACAGACCTATCGCGGCGATTCTTTCGTTAAATACAATAGCACATACCATCGGAGCCGCCGGTGTGGGTGCTGAGGCGGTAAAAGTGTTCGGAGAGGCAAGTTTCGGGATCATATCGGCAGTGATGACTCTTCTTATTCTTGTGCTTTCAGAAATTATACCCAAGACTATCGGCGCGTCATATTGGCGAAAGCTTGCTTTGCCATCCACTACTGTGATACATTTCCTTGTCATAATAACCTTTCCTCTTCTA
>JBGVNP010000114.1:0-1735 GCA_045125655.1 Eubacteriales bacterium
CTGGATTCTCGTATACGAGATGCTGGAATTCGTCAACGGCAACTCCGTAAGGGATAAAGGTGAGTCCGTCGCAAACGTGGGAGTATCTATACTTGTCCGCGTCCTCCCCGAAGAAGCTTTCCATCCAAGGATACGTGATAAACTCCATACTCATGGAATGCATCTCGCACGCCTCAAGTGTTGGGCTGCGGTAATCGGGGCAAGCAATATTTCTTGACATATAGCCCTGGAATGCGTGTCCGAATTCGTGCGTAAGCACGTCAACGTCGCCACTCGTTCCGTTGAAGTTGGAGAAAATGAAGGGTGCCTTGTAGTCGGGGAAATATGTCATATAACCGCCGCCTGCCTTTCCCTGTCTTGCCTCGAGGTCGAGGAGCTCATATTTCTTCATAAAGTTGAAGAAAGTGTTAGTCTCGTCGGAAAGCTCCGCGTACATCTTGGTCGCCTGCTCAACAAGATAATCTCTATCACCCTTGGGAGTGGCATTTCCACTCAAAAAGTCGATATTATAATCGTAGGATTGGGGATTTCTAATCTTTAGGCGCTTTGCCTGCTCCTTAAAGAGCTTGTTTGTGAACGGAACAAGATCCGCATAAATTTGCTCTCTATACGCCTTTACGTCCTTTGCGTTGTAGTCGGTTCGTCCAAGAGATTTGTAGCCGAGATCAATAAAGTTTTCATATCCAAGCTTTTTCGCCATCGCGTGTCTTGTCTTTACGAGCTTATCGTAGATTTCTCCAAGCGCATCAAAATTCTCCTCAAAGAATTTGCAGTAAGCCACGGTAGCTTCTTTTCTTGTCTTTCTATCGTTTGACGTTGTAAATTTGCCCATTTGAGGAAGATTGTAGATCTCTCCTCTAAACTTTATTTGCGCGGAAGAGATAAGCTTTGTGTACTCGCTAGAGAGCTTATTAATCTCCTGGAGCTCGGGAACTATCTTTTCATCAAACACCTCAAGCTGAGTTTGTACCATATTGAAAAGATGCTTGCCCCATTTGGCTTCAAGCTCAGGTCTGAATTTTGCACTAACAAGCGCCTTGTTGAATTTATTTGTGAAAACGGAGATTATGGGTGAAATCTCATCCATCAATTCCTGATTTGCCACGTTTTGAGGGTCCTGTGTGTCACAGGTGTACTTGACGTAGCCTATGCTGAAATTTGTATAAAGATGGTCGTTATACTTGAACATCTTTTTTAGCGCCTTGTTTTGCTCCTCAAAGCTTTCGGCAGAGTTGAATTCGTTTATAATATTATCAAAATCGCGCTCGATCTTTTTAAGATCGGGTTTTTTGAACTTCATTTGTGAAAATTTTTTCATATTCTTCCTCCCAATGATTTTTCAACAAATTTTTTAATTGCTCCCCCATAGACCTCGGTTTGCTTGTACATTCCGTTGCCGTGGTTGCAACCCTCAAGAATTACAATCTCCGTTTCACAGGGATTGTTCTCCTTTATGTTCTCAAATAAATTTTCTAACTTTTCCATGCTTCCTGCGGACAAAAACAAAGGATATTTGCAATTTTTAGCGATATACACACCGTTAAAATCGCGAATATCAACACCGTTTTCTTTATTGAAATTAGCAATCGCACACTCCGCAACCTTATCGCCACCACTCTTAAATACTTCGCGAGAAACATTTTGGAAAAATGACTCAATGCTGGATGTGGGTGCATCGGAAATAAGACATTTTACATTCTTCATATCCTTGTCGGCAAGGTGTAAAACGATGCCT